>NZ_JALJRC010000030.1:0-52026 GCF_024519925.1 Cytobacillus sp. Bac17
TGTCGATGCAGGCGATGCTTACTTTCGCTGCCATGAATTTGAAGAAAATGGCCAACTGGACTTGGCAAGGTCCAGAAATGGCCTAAATGATAACCTCGGAGAGGTCTGCAATTCTCTGTAATTACTTGAAGTCCTACAAAAAATGAAAAAAAGAGTTCGGAATGAGACTATTCCGAACTCTTTTTGTCTACAAACTGAACGCTTGGATTACCAAGCGTTTTTTCGTTCTAATTGTATTGTTATTTGAGATGAAGTTTTAGAGAACAAATCTCCTGAATTCAATTACAATTAACACGATTGCTCCTCTCAAACCACTGACTTCTTTTTTTCAGTCACCGCTTCAATTGAATTACTCATAATTTGAACCATTTTTCTGATTTGATCATCAGAACTCGCCAGAGGCGGCATAAAGACGATTACATCCCCAAGCGGCCTTGTGAGCATCCCCCTTTTTCTCATTTCCAGTGTGGCATGATAGCCCATTCGCTTTTCCCATGGAAAAGGTTTCCCTGTTTCTTTATCCTGAACTAGTTCAATACCGCACATTAATCCTAATTGGCGGATGTCTCCTGCATGTTTTAGGCTTTTTAATGCTGCCAGTTCGGATTTTATTACTTCTGCTTTTTTTACTGCCTGTTCCACGAGTTTTTCTTTTTCATAGATTTTCAGATTGGCCAAAGCAACCGCACATCCGAGCTGATTGCCCGTGTATGAATGTCCATGAAAGAATGTCTTCATTTCTTGATATTCGCCATAAAATTCTTTATAAATTTCCTCTGTCGTAAGTGTTGCAGCAAGGGGAAGATAGCCGCCAGTTATCCCTTTCGCAACGGTCATAATATCCGGCTGAACGCCTTCATGCTCGATTGCAAACATCTTTCCTGTCCGGCCAAAACCAGTAGCTACCTCATCAACAATTAAAAGGATATTGAATTCCCGGCACAGCTCTTCTACTCCTTTAAGATAGCCCTCAGGCATGATATTCATGCCTCCTGCCCCCTGGATAAGCGGTTCCAGTGTTATGGCTGCAATTTCCTCATGATGTTCCTGAAAAATGGCTCTTAGCTCTGTTAATGCCCGTTCTTTAACTTCCGCTTCTCCTGAATAAGGACTGCGGTATTGGAGCGGAAAAGGGGCCTTTATCGTTGGAAACATTAAGGATCCATAGACACGGTGAAATAGATCGACACTCCCAATACTGATTGCACCAATTGTATCTCCATGATAATTGTTAGTGAGGGTTACGAATTTCTTTTTCTTTTGATTTCCTTTGTTTTGCCAATATTGATAGGCCATCTTGATGGCAATTTCTACTGATGTTGCTCCTGAATCAGAATAGAATACTCGCTGCAAATTCTCCGGTGTAATTTCCATAAGTTTGTCAGCAAGCCGAATGGCAGGGACATTAGCTGCTCCTAATAAGGTTGAATGAGCGATTAAATCAAGCTGCTCCATTATGGCCTCATTCAATTCCTTTTTCCGGTGGCCGTGTACATTTAGCCATAGTGAGGAGTAGCCATCCAAGTATTCCTTCCCGCAAATATCCTTCAGAATGATGCCTTCTCCGCATTCAATGATCAGCGGATCACTCTCATAATCTTTCATTTGTGTAAACGGTAACCATAGATGCTTTGTGCTGCTTTCTAATAGATTTGCCTGCTCACTCATTTCTGTCCTCCTCCATTATATTGCCCAGCTTTGAAAATATGTTCTCAAGAAATTCCGAATCACCAACTGCGGATGATGGATTTTCTAAATGTGGTATCATGCCAATTACTGGCAGCTTTGTCATAAGTTCAATCATCTGTATGTTGTCCTGCTCAATCTTTGTATCTCCGATGGACATCTGATTCATAATAATCCCCTTTACATCCACACCCTCCTGTATTAATCTCTCTGCTGTAAGAGTTGTGTGGTTGATTGTGCCTACCCCTGTCCTTGCTACAATAACAACAGGAACATCCAGAT
Source organism: Cytobacillus sp. Bac17 (assembly GCF_024519925.1). NCBI lineage: Bacteria > Bacillati > Bacillota > Bacilli > Caryophanales > Bacillaceae > Cytobacillus > Cytobacillus sp. Bac17. The sequence continues at coordinate 1,969 of NZ_JALJRC010000030.1, forward strand.
CTTTCATTAAATTAAGCATGTTATATCCATCATCCCTTAAAGGAACGATAACTCCTCCAGCACCTTCCATTAATACAAAATCATTGTCCTCTGACAGCTGCTCATAATGTTCAATTATCTTATTGACATCTATTTCTTTTCCTTCTTCCCTTGCTGCCAGATGCGGGGAACATGGTTTTTTAAATAAATATGTATAGGAAGCTGTTAATTCCGGATTGGCCAGTTTATAAAATTCCACATCAGGTGCTGAAAGCTTGCCATTAATGATTTCAGCTCCACTTTGCACAGGCTTATATGCCGCGACCTGGGTACCTCTCTTTGTTAAAAATGCTATTAGGAGAGCGGCAGCGGTGGTTTTTCCTGCATCTGTATCTGTACCTGTTATAAAGAGACTTTTAATATAAATTCCCCCTTTTTATATGTTAACCATATTTACAATAAAGTTAACATATGAGACTATTATATTCAACTTATTGTTAACTAAGTAACTAATTAAATTAACACAACTTAAGGAGGTTAATATGAAAGCTTTAAGCACTCAAGATTTAGTTCTTTGTGGCCTTTTTGCAGCTCTAATGGCAATTGGCGCAAATCTATCCCCTTTTTTAATGATAGGGAGTGTTCCGATTACTATCCAGCTTCTCTTTGCTATTTTGGGCGGGGCGGTATTAGGGAGCAGAAAAGGGACACTGGCAATGCTTGTCTATATGTTTGTTGGTTTAATAGGAGCACCTGTTTTTGCGCAGTTTAAAGGGGGACCTGTCCAGTTATTAAGCCCTACTTTCGGTTTCGTGCTGTCTTTTGTGGCTGTTGCTTATGTTTCTGGAAAATTAGTGGGGGATTCTCAAATTATTAAACAAAAGCACTATTTTACTGCAGGATTTTTAAGCATATTATGCAATTACATAATTGGAACCAACTGGATGTACTTAGCTCTTATTCTTTGGGCAGAAGCACCAAAGGGGTTTAGCTATAGCATGGCCTGGGGCTGGATGCTGGCCTATTTGCCGCTTGACTTGGCGGTTACGGCTTTTTCATTTTTCCTGGTCCCAAAACTGAAACACGCACTTAGAAGAACCCATAATCTTAAAACCGATATGTGATCGAAATAAGTTTTACAAGCTGCTTTAAGAACAGTCCTATCGATATGATGATGAAGCGTTAGATCCGTCATTTAGAATTGGCCACCTAAAGAAGACCGGGTTAATTTATGTGTCGCGAATCCACCACTATAATCTAATACAAATATGAAAGAAAAACGCTGGGATGACCGAGCGTTTTTCTCTACTAAATTATTTAAGGGCTCAAAATGGCTTTTAGTACCCTAAGCAGCCCTCTCCATTTCCCTTTTCTTCTTCTCTTTCCTCCCCTTTTTCAATGTGAATTTTTTCATAACTCCTGCCAAGCCGGAAGGGAACCCAAGGAGCACCACTATATATAAGAACCCAAGGATAATCGTCCATCGTTCAAAGATGGGGTAAGTCATCGCAAGCTCTGAAAGATAATGTCTTAAAAATTCGATGATCCCCGCTCCTGCTATGGCACCTGCCAGGGTTCCCAGTCCTCCGATCATTGTCATCAGGAGGGCATCCAGCGTGACTTCAATGGAAAAGACATTGGTATTGATGAACCTTAACGATACAGCATACAGAGCCCCGCTGAAGGAAGCTGCCACTCCGGCCGTTACACTGGCAATCAATTTATAATGTAAGGTTTTATACCCTAATGCCTCTGCGCGATATTCATTCTGGGATATGGCTTTTAATACCTTGCCTGTGGATGATTCCGTAAAGAGCTTCAGCAGGATAAAAACGGCAGCCACACTGAAGAGCGTAATATAATAGAAGGAAGTACGGTCTTTGAATACATCTGGCACACTGAATGTAAATCCGTCACCGCCTTGTGTCAGTCCCCTCCACTTCTCTGCCAGTACAAGAAACAGCTGTGATACAGCCAGTGTCAGCATCGCATAAAAGTGGCTTTTGAGCCTTAGGGATAACAACCCGATGATATAGCTAACCAAAGCGGACAGAAGGATGCCTATCACCAATCCTATTAAAAAGTTGGGCAGAGTTGCGTCCAGCTTATTAAAAATGAGAGCCGTGCTGTACGCGCCGATCCCAAAGAACATGCAATGACCAAAGGAAACAATGCCGGTATAACCTAAAAGAATATCAAAGCTCATCGCAAATATGGCAAAAATGAAGATTTGTGCAAGTAAAATCAGTGTGCTTCGGGAGTCATTAACAAAGGGAAACAGAAGCAGGAATAGCAGAATCGCAAGCCCCCAGTACAGCGGCACTTTATGAAATACCCCTCTCATACGGTACTCCCCTTTTCTCCCAGCAGCCCTGTTGGTTTTACTAATAATACAATGGCCAATAGGAGCATATTCAATGCCAGTGACAAATCAGGCATATAATAAGCCATAAACGCTCCCGCTACTCCTACGATCAGGGAAGCCAGTGCCGATCCCTGCAGACTGCCCATTCCGCCAATGATGACCACAATAAAAGCCAGTATGGCATACTGCATACCCATTTCCGCAAAAACGACTCCGGAATACGGCGCCAATAGCGCTCCTCCTAAAGCAGCCAATCCGGCACCAAGCAGGAATACGAATGTAAAAAGACCCTTGACATTGATTCCGAGCGCCTGAACCATTTCCTTATCAAGCACTCCAGCCCTGATCATAAGTCCAATCTGCGTACGGCTGAGCAATAGCCATAATGCCAGATACAGCAGCAAACCAACCACAATCACAAACACACGGTATTTTATGATGATGATTCCATCAAACTGATAACTCCCTTCAAGCCACGCTGGCAGGTTTACCCTTATCGGGTTTGGCCCCCAGAAGATTTTGATGCTTTCCGATAATACCAGCATCCCGCCTAATGTAATCAGCAGCTGCCTCACATGATTCCCATAGACAGGACGGATCAGGAATCTCTCCAGTACCCAGCCCAAGACCACTCCAACTGCAGCGGCACCCGCTATCGCTAATAGAAAACTGTTTGTTTCTTTAAAGATCCACGCTCCTGAGAAAGCGCCCCAGACGAATAATCCGCCATGGGCGAAGTTCAATACACTCATCAGTCCAAAGATTAAGGTAAGTCCAGCAGCCAGAAGGAATATCAAAAGCCCTGTTGAAACCCCATTGACCAATAAATTAATAAAGACTTCCATTTCCAGCCCCCCTTCACTGCTTACGCGATGCCCAAGTATTTCTGACAGGTTTCCTTGTCTTCCTTAAGATCCTGCATGCAGCCATCATGGACTATTTTTCCGTCGTCCATAATGTAAAAGTAATCGCCGATTTCACTCGCCATTAGGAAATTCTGTTCCACAAGCAGTATCGTTGTTTTTTCCTTCATTTTCAGAATAGATTCCATGAGTTTTTCCACCATAATGGGTGACAGTCCTTTGCTAGGTTCATCTATCAGCAGCAGTCCATCTCCATTGATATAGGCTCTGGCAATGGCAAGCATCTGTTTTTGTCCGCCGGAAAGCAATCCGCTTTTCTTGCTCCAGAACTTCTTCAAATCCGGGAAGAGCTCCAACATCCACTCCATTTTTTCCTCTGTCTCACCTGTGCTCTTTGCCTTGGCCAGATTCAGGGTTTCTTCTACTGTCAGCGCACTGAACATTCCCTGATTTTCCGGCACATAGCCGATTCCTTTTCTGGAGATAAGGTGGGTAGGGATTCCGCTGATCTTCTGATCGTGATAATGCACGGAACCCGTGGTGGATGGGTTAAAGCCCATGATGGTCCGCAGTGTTGTCGTTTTGCCTGCGCCATTTCTCCCGAAGAGAACGGTGATGCTTCCCTCTTCCACAGACATGGACACACCCTGAAGAATGTGATATTGACCCAAATAGGTCTCCAGATTATCCAGTTTTAATAGACTCACGGTGCAAGCCTCCTAAATATGCCGTCTGAACTCTTTGATCCTTAATAATTTCCTTCGGATTGCCACTGGCCAAGAGCTCTCCATTGAATAGCACCACAAGGGTATCGGACAGATGCATGACCATTTCCATTTTGTGTTCGATTAAGACAATCGTGTACATGCCTTCCTTCTTAATGTTCTCAATCACTTGCAGAATCGCAGGGATCTCTTCAATCGATATGCCTGCCGTCGGCTCATCGAGCAGAAGCAGTTCTGTTTTAAGAGCCAGCAGCATGGCCAGTTCCAGTTTTCTTTTTTCCCCATGTGCCAGATCCTGTGCCAGCACATCTTCCTTGCCGCTTAGCATGCACCGCTCCATGGCAAATTTTGCTTCCTCCTGCTGGCGGCTCATGAAAGAAAGCCTTGGTAAGATCGAATAATAATCTTTGCTCGATGACTGGATAGCCAGCCTGATATTTTCCAGGACCGTCAGCTCCGGAAAAATATTGGTGAGCTGGAAGGAGCGGCCGATGCCCCTTCTCGCCCGTAAAGGTACCGAAAGCTTGGTTATATTATCTTTCTTAAAATAAATCTCTCCATTTGTCGGGGTGATCTGGCCGCTCAGCAGGTTAAAGAGTGTGGTCTTGCCTGCCCCATTGGGACCGATAATCGAAGTCAGCTTCCCTCGCTCTATTTCCAGGCTCACATCTTTGATGACATCATGCTCGCCAAAGGAAACCGATAGGCTTTTTGTTTCCAGTATTTTTTCCAACTTGTCGGCCCCTCCTTTTACCTAACTATTTTGACTTTTTACTTGCCATTCCGGACTGGCGGCTCGGTTTCTTCCATATTTAATTCCCTGATCAGGACCGGTACCGGATGATCTACGCCTTCCTGTTCCTCGAGAGTTACTGCATACAAAGACTGCATTGCCTGATGATCCTCAGCACGGAATTTCATCGTTCCTTTCGGTGTCTCAAATTCCATGTTTTCCATTGTGCTGATCAACCCATCCACATCTTTATCGCCTTCCGTTTTCTTTAGTGCCTCCACAATGGAAATGGCAGCTGTCATTCCGCCTGCTGTAAACAGATCCGGAATTTCACCGTCAAATTTTTTCTTATGCTCCTCCACCAGCCAGTCGTTCACTTCATTATCCGGAAGGGTATGATAATAAATGGAAAAACCGCTCATGCCAATTAAGGAATCCATCGTTTTTAGGGAAGCAATGTCCTGTGCGGCTGTGGAAATTTTTATACCCTGCTCTTCCAGCTGCATATCCTTTAACTGTTTCCATGGTGCATTGGATCCTGCCCAGACGATATAAAGATAATCAGGCTTTTCATTTATGATGCTTTGAATATTCGCTGTGAAGTCAGTGGAATTCGGGTCTGCATACTGTTCATTCACAATAGTGGCACCGAGCTTCTCTGCTCCTTCTTTAAAAGCGGCGATTCCTTCCCGGCCGTAGGCATTATCCTGTGCGAAGGTCGCGATTTTCACATTTTTTTCAGCGATTGCTGCCGCACCGGCAACAGCATCCTGAGACGAATTTCTTCCTGTCCTGAAGATATACTTGTTCCAGTTCTGTCCAGTGATGCTATCTGCTACAGCAGGCTCAACCACCATAATTTTTTCGTATTCTTCAGCGAGCGGCAAGACGGCAAGAGTGTCTCCAGAGCTTGATGAACCCACTAAGAAATCTACCTCATCCTCTTCCAGCAGCTTCGTTGCTTTTCTTACTGCTACATCCGGCTTTGTTTCTGTATCTTCCACAATGAACTCAACCTTTTTGCCGGCTATTTCATTGGATCCCTCGGTTGCATAATCGAGCCCCAGCTCAAATCCGGCAACTGTTTGCTTTCCGTACGTCTCGAGAGGACCGGTTAAGGAGGCTAGAACACCAATTTTAACCGTATCTTCTTCTGAACTTGCTGTGTCTCCGGAACATCCGGTAATGAATAAAAGAGTGAGTACGATTAAGAGAGTTAAAACAGACTTAATGCCTTTCACCTTACACTTCACTTCCCTTTTTTAATTTTCTTTTCTAAAGAACTGAATTTTATGGAGCAGTCCGTCAGCGACAATGATATTCCCGCTGCTGTCTATATCAAGACCCTGAGGTGAAAAGAAATGTCCGTCCTCACCGCTGAAAGATCCAAACTGCTCTATGAATCTGCCATTTTCATCATAGACATTCATACGGTTGTTGGAAGTATCTGTCACATACACACGGTTCTGTTCATCAATGACAATGCCTGTAGGCAGGAACAAATCACCCGGTTCTTCGCCCCAATTCTCTAATGGATCCAGGTGGCCGGTTCCTCCGTTTGTTCCCCATTTCGTAATAAACTGGCCATTGTTATCGAATTTCTGAACACGATTGTTGATTCGGTCCACTGCGTACACATTGTCTTTAGAATCAATCGCCAGCTGCATCGGCTGAGAGAATTCGCCATTGCCAGTCCCTTTTCTGCCCCATTCCTTCATATACACGAAAAAGGAATTAAACTTTTGGATTCGGTTATTTTCAGAGTCTGACACAAAGATATTGCCTTTGCTGTCAACTGCCACACCGCTTGGGAATTGAAAAAAGCCGCTTAATGTTCCTAAAGATCCGTAGGCTGCCAGAAAGGTTCCTGAATTGGAGAACTTTTGAATGCGGTGATTCACTGAGTCAGCCACATATACATTGTCATAACGGTCAACTGCTATTTGTCTCGGCACAAAAAATTGACCTGCATAACTGCCGTAGCCAAAAGGTCCGCCTGTCCCGTACATACTTCCCCATTTACTTACCAGACTTCCGTTTGTATTATACTTCAGGATTCTATGATTAAAGGAATCAGAAACAAACACATTTCCCTTTGAATCGCTTTGAACATCGTAAGGTCCTGCATATTGTTTGTCACCATACCTGCCTAATCCGATTGTCATCTTATACGAGATGCTCAATCCTATTTCCTTGTAGACTTCAATCCGGTTATTGCCTGTATCGGTAATAAATAAATCTCCATCTCCATCCGGCAGGACCTGATTCGGATACACTAAGTTAGGAAAAATACCAGTTGTATAGAGAAAACGGTCAGAGGCATCAAATTTCATGATTCGGTTATTATAGGTGTCCGCTACATATAAAGCTCCGGAATTAGGCTCAAAGTTGATTCCCCTTGGATGGTAAAACTGATAAGAGCCTAATCCAGGTTCAAGACCGCCTATTTTTCGCTTGAAGCTGCCGTTCTGATCGAACACTTGAATTCGATTGTTGTACGTATCCGCTACATAAACTTCGCCACTATTGTTTATGGCAATGCCTTGCGGAAGCGCCATCTGCCCATCGCCTTTTCCATAGGATCCAATCGTAAGGAGATACTGTCCCTCGGAATTATATTTTTGAATGCGATGGTTAAATTCATCTGTAATGTAATAATTGTTCTGCTGATCTATCGCTATTTCTCTAGGAAACCCAAATTGATTATTCCCTTCCCCTTTAGTTCCCCAGCTCTTAATGAATTTGAATTGGGAATCAAACTTCTGAATTCGGTAGTTGCCTGTATCAGCAACCAGAATGTTCCCTTCTCGATCAATGGCAATGCCAAAAGGCATATTAAATTCTCCCGGTGAATGGCCGAGGGATCCAAATGCACCCAGGATTTTGCCGGAGGAATCCATTTTTACTATACGATGATTCCCCATATCTGCCATGTAAAGATTACCGGAGCTATCTTTGGCCAGTGCTACCGGCGTCCTGAACTTGTTGGCGGGATCAGTCTCATTTCCCCAGGCCTGCTGAAAGCTATAGGAAGATTCTGCAAAACCGCTGCTTCCGCCCCAAAGTGAAAATAGAAGGAGGAACAGGACTATCCCCTTTATCCTTTTCATCTTTTCTCTCCTTTCCACTTCACAACAGTCGCAGCCCACGTATACCCAGTTCCCGCACTGACAGCTACGGCAATATCCCCTGGTTTTAAAAGTCCCCGTTCCTGTGCAAAGTGCAGACCAATGCATGGGTCGAGTGAAGACATGTGGCCATGCTGATTTAAGTAAATGGCTTTTTCTTCTGTAAGTTCGAGTGATTGTAAGAGTTCTTTGAACATGGAACGTTTGGTGTGCAGTGGCAATAGGAGTTTCATATCTTGAGGAGTATAACCGCTTCTATGGAGTGCTTCGCGAACTACATGATCAAAATTTGCAATCGATACAGGATCAAGTCTTTCTTTCATGGATTGCGGATCTTTTACATCAATATAATGGAGGTTTTTCTCGACTGTTTCGTGGCTTGCAAAGTGCTTGGACCCTCCAGCCGGTGTTCGGACATCATCATGAAAGGATCCGTCTGTCAGGATGGCACTTTCGAGTATTTCATTCTGGGAGGCATCCCTTGTGACCAGAGCAGCAGTGCCTCCATCCGCAAAGTTGAACATGAAGCGTGAGCGCGGGTTAGCATAATCGATAATTTGTGATTCCTTGCATCCCCCAACCAGCAAAATATTTTGAATGGAATGGTCTGAAGCAATCATATCTTTCGCTACCTTCAATGCAATCGGAAAACAGGAGCTGACATTCATGATTTCAAACGCATAGGCATTTTTTGTCCCTAATTCATGCTGTATTTTCGGAGCACTTGACCAGACATAATAATCCTTATGAGGACTTCCAAAGTAAATCACGACATCGATGGACAGCGGGTCGATCCCTTCGATCGCCTGCGTTCCCGCAGCAATTGCCAGGTCGGAGGCATGCAGGCTGTCATCTGCAACGTGCTTTTGAACTAAACCGAACTTTTCGATAATCACCTGTTCGGGTATTCCCGTCTTTACAGCCAGATCGGCTGCCGTTTCGATTTCAGGAGGAAAAAAAACTCCTGTTGCTTTAATGCCAATTCCCATCAGATTACCCCTCCATCCTCAGGCACCATCATTTTGGCTGTGCCCGTCAAAACTAGTGTCCCATCCTGATTAAAGCATTCTGTCAGCAAAGTCAGTATTCGCCTTTCGCTGTCAATTTCCTGAACCGTTCCTTTTGCGGTAATGGTATCCCCTATAAAAACAGGCGCCTTAAATCGGATCGTCTGTTCTACATAAATGGATCCTTTTCCCGGCAGATGCACACCCAATAGCTGGGATAATAAACTGGATGTTAAGAGACCATGAGCGATCCGCTGTTTGAACCTCGTTTTTTTGGCGTATTCCCCGTCTATGTGGACCGGGTTGAAGTCGCCGCTTAATCCCGCAAACATCACAAAGTCTGTTTCCGTAATGGTTTTGCTGCAGGAGGCCTGCTGGCCGACACTATAACTGATCACCATTTCACCCTCTTACTAAAAGTTGTGTTTTCTGTATTTTTCCCGTGGCATTTTTCGGAAGCCCGTTTAAAAAAGTAACCTTCTTCGGAATCTTATATTTTGCGAGTTTCCCCTGACAGTATTGAATAACATCCCCCTCTGTTAAAGCGCTTCCATTTCGTTTGACAATAAACGCTTCAGGTACTTCACCCCAAAGTGGATCAGCATTCCCAACCACGGCAACTTCAACAACATCTCTTAATTGGCTGATCACTTGCTCTACTTCAAGGGGGTATATATTTTCTCCGCCTGAAATGATCATTTCTTTCTTCCTGCCTACAATGTAAAGAAAACCTTCATCATCCGTTTTCGCTAAATCGCCTGTCAGAAGCCAGCCATCTTTCAATGAATCCTTCGTGGCATCAGGCCGGTTCCAATATTCCTTCATAATATTTGGCCCTCTCACCGCAAGCTCGCCAACTTCTCCTTTTTCAACCTCCTTACCGTCAGAATCGATCAGCTTATATTCGGAAAATAATACCGGCTTGCCGATCGATCCCTTCTTTCGCGGTGCGTCTTCTTTTGTAAGCATAAATAGAGTAGGAGAGGTTTCGGTCATTCCAAAGCCCTGGCCGAACAGGAATCCTCTATCAAAATAGGCATCTATTAATTCACGCGGACATGGTGCTCCTCCATTATAGAACCAGCGGACTGCGCTTAAATCAGCCGTTTGGAATGATGGACTTGTCAGCAGTGCCTGATGAATGGTCGGAACACCCATCACGATGGTCACCTTATGCTCCTGGATCATCGACATCGCCTTTTCAGGCTCAAACTTTCCGGGAATGACGATCGTTCCCCCTGAAAACAGGGCCGGAAATGCAAATAGTCCAATTCCGCCAATATGAAACAGCGGAAGGAGCACAATGCTGCGGTCCTCTGATGTTAAATCAATCGCGAGTTTGTTATTGACCGCATTCCAGAACATATTGCTCTGTGTCAGTACGGCCCCTTTCGGTTTGCCGGTGGTCCCCGAGGTGTAGCAGATAATGTATGGAGCTTCTTCATTAATCGTATTTTCATTCACAAAGCTTGTTTGAGTACCCTGGTATAAGTCCTCCATAAACTCCATACTCTGGAGTTCGCTTTGTTCAATAAGGGAGGCTGCAAACTCAGCATTTTCTTTTTCAGCAAAGATCACCTTTGAACCGCTATCGTTGAGCTGGAAAACCAGTTCCGTTGCACTTAGCCGAATATTGAGCGGGACCGCCACACATTCTGCCTTTGCAATGGCAAAAAGGAGGACTATGTATTCAATCCGGTTGTGCGACAGAATGGCGATGCGCTCCCCTTTTCCTCCTTGCAGCTTTTCCTGAATCTTCGCGGCAGCTGAATCGACCATTCTATCCAGCTGCCTGTAGGACACCTTTTCGTTATCTGTTATGACTGCTGTTCGATCTGGATGTGTGTATGCCCATTTCTGAATCCAATAGGCAATCCCTTTCATCGAACTCCCCCTCTTTACTTTTTTAGTCCTTGAAAGATGAGTGTCATTGCAGCATCAAATGCCTCTTCAGGGACTTCTTTCTTTTCCCAATACACCCATCTCATACCGAGGAACTGTCCAATCGACATTAAACAATAAGCAACTGTCTCCTGGTCAAGGTCTTTAAATTCGCCAGCCTCTACGCCTTGAGACAAACTCTTTAAAAATCCATTGGCGAGCTTCCCGTAATACCAGCGGAACAGCTCCTGATCCACCACGACAGCCTGCTGGACAATGCTGTATAAATTAGGATGATTTTTGACCCAGCTGAAGAAAGCAAAAAAGCCATTTCGCTGTGCTTCTTCAAATGTAGAACTTCCTGCCATTCCTTCCTTAATCGCAATGCGCAGATCCCGGCTGTAGCTGCGGATTAACTCATCATAGATATCTTTCTTTGAAGGAAAATAGTTATAGAAGGTTCCCTGGGCGACTTTGGCTTCCTGTGAAATATTGACGATGGAAGTCTCAAAATATCCCTTCTGCCCAAAAACCTCTTCAGCTGCTCTTAACAGTTTTTCACGCGTTTCAATTCCTCTTGGAGTAAGTACTTTTTCCTCAGTCGTATTTTTAACTGACACCTGAATCACCTCTCAACTTTATTATAATTAATATTCTTAAAATTACAACAATAACTTATAATATTTTTTCTGAGGATATTAGTTTTGGTTTTTAAAACACAATTAAAAGATCCCCGTATAATAGTTATAACGGGGTTGAATACTCTATTAAATTTCCTCTAAAAAATGAGATCAATCATTCATAATAGTGAGTTTCCCAATCTTATCACACTCCAATGCAAACCATATGGTCTTCCCATCACTGCTTGAAATCCCATGCGGTTCAGCACTTGAAGTTTCAATCGGATACTCCTCAATAATCCCATTATCTGTAAGTCTTCCAATCTTATTTGCTCCCCACTCCGTGAACCATAAATCATTTCCTGCTCCTGCCGTTATGGCATGCGGCCTGGCGTTCCAGGTTGGAATTTCGTATTCCGTTATGTCACCTGAAGTGTTAATACGTCCTATTTTATTACCGATAATCTCGACAAACCAGAGTGCACCATCGTTTCCTTTTGTAATTCCAACCGGCCCAGAAGCCGGTGTAGGAATTGTAAACTCTGTCACTTCTCCATATTCCGTAATTCTTCCAATCACATTATTTTGGTTTTCCGTGAACCATAAGGCATCATCAGATCCCAGCGTAATAAATGATGGGTAAGAACCTTGAGTAGGAAGCTCGTATTCATGGATAGAACCGTCATCCTTAATCCGTCCAATACGGTTTCCATTCATTTCAGTAAACCATATCTCTCCGTTTGGCCCTTCTGTAATTCCATAGGGTGCTGAATCTGGATGGGGCAAGGGATATTCAAGAATAGTGCCTTCTTTTGTAATTCTCCCTATTTTGTTGCCTGCATTTTCGGTAAACCAGACCTCTCCTTTTGACGACACTATTACACACATGACCTTTGCATCGGGTGTCGGCAGCGGGTATTCTGTCAATTCCCCGTCCAACCCAATGCAGCTTATCTTATTGGCTTTATGCTGTGTAAACCAGACCTCTCCCTTATCTGAAACAGCGATTCCGTATGGACCTGTATCTTTACTGGCAAGATCTATTTCCTGTAATTTAAATTCCATACTGTTCCCTCCGAACACCAATATTTTTTTTCAAAAACAAAAAGCCCCCTATCTCGTTTTTCCAAGACAGGAGGCAATGCAGCACATAAATAGACTTAAATAGGCTTTTCGATTAGTTCAGCCCCTTTTCAAGTCAAAAAGCACACACATTAATCCTATCTCAGAAAAACAATCGATAAATAAAGCCCATTCCAACACATTTTCGGAACTGAACCAGAGGCTGAAATATCGATTTTCTCTAAAGCTAGGATTATAGGATCATGTGCTTTTCTTCACCCTTTCGACTATTGGTTGTTTTAACTGTAAGATATTTAATGATTCAAGTCAAATGGTGCTTGGTCAAAGATGGAAATCCTTATCCAGAAAAAAGCAAATCAGACAGAATTTTAAAAAATATTTCTACAGCCTTTTTTACAGCAGTATTTGATAATATAATAGAGTGTTGGAATATATAGAAAGGTTGAGACATTCATGAAAAAGGTTCTTTCAAATTACAAACTAACCATCTTCCTGCTCCTTTCCATCCTGATCGGCGGAATTGCCGGAGTGGTTTTTGGCCCGAAGACAGCGGTTGTGAAGCCGTTTGGGGATTTATTCTTAAATTTATTGTTTATGATCATTGTCCCGCTCGTCTTCTTCAGCATCGCTTCAAGCCTGGCGAATATGGGCGGTATGAAAAGGCTCGGGAAAATCATGGCCGGAATTTTCACTGTGTTTTTCATTACGGCTGTTATTTCCGCTATCCTGGGCTTCATCGGAATTTCCATTGTGGATCCGCTGAAAAACACAGATATCTCTGCCATTAAGAGCATTATGACGGAGGCAGCTGTTGATCCTGAAGCAGAAGATGTCACGTTCCTAGGTCAGCTGGTTCAGGCGTTCACGGTGCCTGATTTCCAGATGCTGTTTTCGAAAAATAATATGCTGCAGCTGATTGTGTTCTCGATTTTATTCGGACTGGCAACTGCGATGTCTGGTGAAAAAGGCAAGCCGATTGCAAATCTTCTTTCTTCTGGTTCAGCTGTCATGATGAAGATTGTTGGATTTGTGATGTACTATGCACCGATTGGTCTTGGCTGTTACTTCGCAACCATCATAGGTGAGCTTGGCCCGCAGATTCTTGGCGGATATGTACGTGTGTTTGTCCTTTATCTTGTATTAACGCTAATCTACTTCTTTGGATTCTTTACGCTGTATGCCTTTGCGGCTGGCGGGAAGGATGGGGTCAAGGTGTTCTGGAAGAATGCCATCACTCCTTCAGTCAGTGCGATTGCCACATGCTCGAGTGCAGCATGTATTCCGATTAACCTTGCAGCCGTCAGAAAGATGGGGGTTCCGCAGGATATTGCTGAGACCATGATTCCGCTTGGGGCTAATACGCATAAAGATGGTTCTGTTCTTGGCGGAGTGTTTAAGATTGTTTTCCTGTTCAGCTTGTTTGGAAAAGACATGTCGAGCATGACAAGCATTCTGACCATTCTTGCTGTATCATTCCTGGTTGGAGCTGTAATGGGGGCTATCCCTGGCGGCGGTATGATTGGCGAGATGCTGATCTTAAGCGTGTTCGGGTTCCCGCCTGAAGTACTTCCGATCATCGCGGTCATCTCTACAATCATTGATGCACCGGCAACCCTTCTGAATTCAGCCGGCAATACGGTTTCGGCCATGATGGTCAGCCGATTTGTCGAGGGAAAGAATTGGCTGAAGGAATCATTAGCCTTGAAATAGCAATCAGAGAGGCTGGAAGGATACACACCTTCAGCCTCTCTTTTTTATATATTATTCAATAAAATACATCTTTCCGTTGACTTCAAGTGATACGGATGATTGTTTCATTTCTTCCTTTAAAGATTTGGCATAGGCAACTACTTCCTTAATCTTTTTCTTGTCAAGATCCTCTGCAAAGCTGTACACGATTGTCACTTTCTCCTTTACAAGCTGCTCGTCATCAGACAGCCATGCACCTGTTCCATCAACAGCTGTTGCCCCTCCAAACATTCCCGAAAATTTTTCTAAAGTTTTGTTCACATAGGGAGTATTATCAATTGGCTGATCAACATCATAGGTGGATGGCACATAAATTTTTACCACGTCTTCAAGATAATATTGCCCTTTTAGGGCGGATTGGTTCTTACCGCTCGCTGCTTCCGGCTGCCCTGCAGTATAGACAGCACTTCCCAAAAAGCAAATGAACAGGATGAGAGGGATAACCCAATAGGCAATTCTTTTCCTTTCCAACACTGCCACTCCTTTGTTTGATATTTTGCTGCCGAAAAAAAGGGGTATTTCTATCAGTGATTATAGCTTCTGCGATCAATTTATTCACGGTGAATTATTACTTATTTTCAAATATTTGTGTATATCCTTTTCACTAAATCATCCCGCTTTTTGCCAGCTCTTTTGACTTTTGATATATCCTTTATCTCCAAACGGCTGCAGTTCACTAAGCCACTTTTCTTCTAATTGTTTTTTTACACTAAAAAGGACACCGTTAACTCCGCAGTGTCCTTCATAACATTACAACTTTTAAATTATTGATTTCTTCCCGAATTTATCAGATTTACTGTTAATAAAATTGCTGCTGAACATATTCCAATTTGTAACCTTTGGAAACCCCTCTTCTGATAAATCTGCAGCAAACTGCGAGATGATCGGCGGCTTTAATTTAAGTGAATACAGCTTTTGGCAGCTGTTGAAAAATACGTCACTCGGATGCCCATCCAGAACGATTTTACCGTCATCAATGACAACTACTCTACTTGCATATTGCGCAACAACCTCCATATCATGTGTAATCATGATAATCGTTGCATCCTTCTCTTCAATAAGTTTTTTCATTAGCGTTAACAGGGCTTTAAGGCTTTGCTCATCCTGACCTGTCGTTGGTTCATCAAGCAGAATTATTTTGGGGTTCGATACAAGCATCGTGGCAACAGCCAACCGCTGTCTTTCACCCCTGCTAAGCGAAAACGGATGATCTTTTCTTTTTTTCTGTAATCCTACCGTACTGATGGCCAATTCGACTTGCTCCTCGACCAATTCTTTGCTGTAGCCCCTGTTTATCAGTCCAAATGCCACTTCCTCTTCCACAGAGTTGCAAAAAAGCTGGTTGTCGGGGTTCTGGAAAACATATCCGATATCCAATATGATATCCTGGACTCTATGCTCTTTCGTATTCTTATGATTGATGATAACCGATCCTTGATGGGGCTTTAGCAAACCAATTAAGTTTTTCATTAAGGTGGACTTCCCACAACCATTGTGCCCGACAATTGCAAGGAATTCGCCTTTCTGAACTTCAAGATTGATATCATATAGAATTTGCTTGCCTTTCTGGTAACTAAAATTTACAGCTTCCAGTTTAGCAACAGTCTCTTCATTCATATCATTTATTTCTACCTTGTGTTTTGGCAGGTTTAATTTTCCCGATACAAGCAGTTTTTTAGCCCATTCATATGCTTCTTTCTTTGAGATGGGATAAAAATCACATTGGTGTCCATTTTCTATGAGGTACTTAGCCAGCCTGATATGATCTGGAATTCTGATTCCGAGCTTGTTCAGTTCATCAAAATAAGTATAAAAGATTTCACTTGGGCTCCCATTATAAAGAATAGATCCTTCGTGCATTATGATTACTCTGTCAACGGCTTCAATCAAATCATTTAAATCATGTTCAATAATGATAAAGGTTGTATCAATTTCTTCTTTCAATTCCATTAGAATGTCCATTACTTCCTGCTTGCTTACCGGATCCAGATCGGTTGTAGGATCATCCAATATAAGGATAGATGGGAGCATAGCCAGGTTGCTGGCAATGGAGACCTTTTGCTTTTGCCCCCCTGATAATGAGAAGGTAATTTGCTTCTTAATGTCTTCAAGCTTTAGCTTTTTCAGCGCGTAATGAACTCTTTCCCGAATGACTTCCTGCTGGCAGCCCTGACATTCCACTCCAAAGGCAATTTCATCCTCCACCCGGATGGAGAAAATTTGATCCTCTGGATTTTGAAAGACCATACCAATCTCACTGGCAAGGTCATGCATAGGAACACGCTGAGTATTCATTCCATTGATAACGATTTCTCCTGCTAGATTCCCCTCTGCCAGATGGGGTATGATTCCGTTTAGACATTTCGCTAAAGTCGTTTTTCCACTTCCGCTGGTACCGGAGATAAGGACAAATTCTCCCTTACCTATCTTCATATTTATATCATGTAGTGCTTTCTTTTCCGTGCCTGAATAAGAAAAACTGACCCCGCTTACTTCAACAATAGGATTGTCATTCATACATTCACTCCTTTCTTAAGGGGATCCTGAATTTAGCTGTAGACGATTGAATTTGATCCTCCCAGCCCCAGGATGAATCGAATATAGATGGCACCAGCAAAGAAGATAATGGTGAAGGCGATTGCAAACCAATCCATTTTTTTTAACTTCATATCTTGATAGTATTCTTTCCATGCCATTTTACTAAAGCCTTTGCTTTCCACAGCCAGACCCATTGTCCGGCTTTTTCTCAAGGAATTGATTAAGAGCGGAAATACAGCCAGTTTAAAACTATTCCAGCTTCCTCTCAGCCCTTTTTTATTGACTCCTCGAATGGTCTGGGCATTTGATATATTCGTCAGTTCTTCAAAAACCAGCGGAAAAAATCGCAAAGTGCCAAGGAACATAAACGCCACATTAATCGGCACTTTCATTTTCATTAACCCCTTAGCCAATAGGGCAGGGTCTGTGGTAGAAATGATTATGATCGTCATAAAACAGGGGATGCCAATCCGATATCCCAGGATTAAGCCTGAATAAAGGCCAACATCCGTTGCCTGAAGAGAACCGATTGAAAATAAGATGGTTTCATCCGGCTGATTGTAATTGTAAAACGTCGCAAACACGATTGCTGACATGGCTAGAATTAAGATGGTCACCAGCAAAGGAAGAATCGGTTTGATCTTGATCTTTGCCGAAAACCACAGCACCATTCCCAATAGAAGTATTCCTGTTAAATATAGAGGATCCATAAATAAAAGCGGAATGATCACAAAGCCCAGAATTAAACATAATTTTGCCCTTGGATCAAGTTTATGCACCCAAGTTTCTTCATCCAAGTTGGAAACAAAATCAATTGCCGCCATTTGTCACACCTCCCGAAGATTGATTGGGCTGACCTTAGCCCATGAGAGCTTTAATCCGAGTACCAAATTTTCTCCCAAACACGGTTCCGATGACCATACCAACAATGGAAATGGCAAAGACAATGCCCATCAAATGGAATGGTACAGGAATTTTCATCACGCTAACAATGCTCCACCATACAAAAGCTTCATAAACGGCGTTATAGAGGATTGCCGCGATGATCAAATGTTTAGTGCTTGAATAGATGTCATCCGGATTACTAAATGCTTTTCTGCTGATGTTCAAATAGAGCTCAGGCAGCAGCGGAGCGATGACGACAAGAACCCAGTAAACAGGAATTTCTCCCTGAATGAAAAAGTTAATCGCACACCAGGCTACGGTAAAGTAAAACGATGCATAAGGCCGCCTGACAATAACCCAGCAAAGAACCAGGCAAAATGCACAAAATAAGTAGACAAATGTATGATTGAATGGGAAAACAATTCCTGCAAATTTAAAGAAATACCAGAGGACTCTATACAATACAGCGAAGATGACGATGGTAATCAAATCAACAGCCGTAATTTTATTCTTTACCTGCTGAACTGGATTGTTCATTTCTAATTGACCCATCTTAGTACCCCCTCTATTAGATTAAGGAACACTTTACATTCACTGAATAACTCCTCTAAGGGCTTGCACATCCTCCCTTGTTAACCCCTTAAAATCGACTCCTTCCTTTCGAAAATCCCTTTCCATTAACAAGGAAGCTGTTTGAATAATGGCGTCAGTGTAAGGAGTCTTTACTCCTGCCAATTTCCCTAATTCAGATATCGGAACAAGACCATAAGGAATATCTTCTATTAAATACCTATGGTCCAATGATACAGGTCCGCTGCCTTTAGGGAATAATCCCGATAAAGCTTTATATAAGCTTGAATAATCCGATTCGTAGAATTCATTTAATAAAGTTAAGGTATCCTGAGTCTCTATCTCTAGAATTTTTGCTATGCGAAGTCTTTCTTCATCAATTTTTTCAATATATGAAACGGTTTTTTGTGAAGCACCTTGCGGGTAGAATTGAAACTCCTCTGAAGCGTCAATCCTGCTGGCATTAAATATGGCAATTGGCGTGTGGATAATAACATTTGTATTATTTATGGAAGTTTCAAAGACATTCTTAGTCGGTGTTAATTGCGGAAAAGTTTTTAGGAACTTTTTAGAGATTGGAGTATTTGCGGAATGTGAAATGGAGCCTATTTGAACGTTTTTCTTAACTTTATTGATAGAGACGTTTCCGTTATAATCTGCTTTACTGACAAAAGGCATGGCACTTGTCTCTGCTATCGTGATATTCTTTTTCTCGAATTCTTCACCAAGGATTTCTTTGCATTCGACCGCTCCCCAATACCCTGGAAAAATCACAATCGTCTGATTGGCTTTTATTAATGGCTTTAGCTGATTAAAGATCGGTCTGTGTCCAAACGCTGTAGTTGAAATAATTATAAACTCAGCTTCATCTATTACTTCTTTTAAATCAACCGATGCTTTTAAATGAACTTTGCCTGAATACACACCTTTAAGGGTAAGTCCCTTTCGGGAAATCAGCTCTGCTTTTCGGGAGTCTCTGCTATATAATTTCACCTCCTCGCCTTGTAAAGAAAGATAACCTGCAATAGCCTGCCCTGTGTTGCCAGCACCAATGATGGCATACGACATAGAATCCCCCTTTTCCCAATATGCTTTTTCTATTTAATCTCATTCACCTTGTTTTCATACTGTTTTATAGCTGTTACAGCCTTCTCCATAGAATTTAATACATGCTTTTTCATCATAGCTTCGGCATTGTGTTTATCTTTCTTTACTATAAAATTCAGAATCACTTCATGTTCAAAGGATGTCTCTTTTGTATCTATAAAATGAGCGAGCCTCCTATAACGCATAATATGATCGTTAAGCTGCCTAAGTATTTTTACAGCTGTTTTGTTTAGGCTTAGTTCATAGAGATACGTATGAAATTGACTCCCGAAATGGCTGATATCTTCCATGTTACCTTCATAAGCCGTTTGTTTGATCATGCGGGCAAAATAAGATAAATGCCTTATATCCTGTTCTGTGCATTTTTCTGCTGCTTCGGCTGCAACAATGCCTTCCAGCATACTGCGGATAAGAAAGAGCTCTCTCACTTCTTGTGCGGATACAGGTGCAACCTTTAACCGCCCATTCGTCTGTCTGACTACCAATTCCTCAAGTTCAAGCCTCTGCATGGCTTCACGGAGCGGAGTTCGGCTAATTTCCAGCTCTTTAGCCAATTCCTCCTCTGCAATAGGCTGATTTGGCATATATTCACACTTAAGAATCCGATTTTTGATCTCCTGATAGGCGAAGTCTTTTGCGGAAATTCTTACTGCCGCTGCTTTTTTATTCAGTTTAACCACCTCCTAAAATATAATTGTATACAGTTATATTTTAGTTCAGAATTTTCAAAATATGACTAACATGTTAAATTAGTTACGTAAAGAATTTTCATTACTCTTTAAGGCTGCCCGATTATCATGGTTACTGCATCCAAAAATTCAATAATAAGAAAGCTATTCGTGACTGTGGAGTAAGTTTTTCGGCAACAAAAAATGACGTGTGCACACGTCATTTCTTCTTGTTATATCCATTGTCCCCATATGGCTGCAGCTCCTCCAGCCACTTTTCTTCCAGCTTTTCCAGGGCTTCCTTTTCGTTGAAATACGGATCATTTTTCTTTTTCAGCTTCTCCAGAATGCCGATTTCAAATGCCTCTTTCCCGTATTGATTCCACTCGTCCTGCAGCTCCCGATTAGGCATGTAGCCGTTTGTTTCGAGTGAAAATCTTACTCCATTCAAGCTTTTTAAATTATTTGTGCTGCCAATGAAGATTTTATTGTTCACTGTATTCTTTATTTGATAAACCCCTGCTTCAATGGGCGTTTCTTTAAACTGCTGTTTTAATTCTCTTTTGCGTTCCATGATAATCCCCCGTTTGTCTATTTTTTAAGCCAATACTCGCTGCCATCCAGCTTCCGGTCCAAAAATCCATAATCGATCAAATATCGTCTGATCAAAGCATAATCCTCATAAAAGCCCTGCAATGCCCGATTTATCTCTTTCTCGCCATATGTGTGCTCAGGCTGAAGCTGCCCGGCAATCTCCCGCAGCACAATCAGCCTTTGCTTCTCCTTTGGCGGAAACTTTACGAGGGGCTTATCAGTGCCTTCAGGGAAGTATTTCTTAAGGATTTTCTCCTGTTCTTCTTCTGTAATGTTATAGCGGTCATCCACCATCGTGGCTGTTTTATGGACAGGCAGGAACGCTGGTGCGTACTCATCCTTTGCCTTCAGCAATTCCATGATTGCCAGGAAGGTCTTCGCCTGCCGTTCCTTTTCCTTTAAAGCAAAACGGTGATGGCGGATGGTCGAGGTGCTCCCCATGTCCAGTTCTTTCTGAATGTCCTTATCGCTTTTACCCTGATGAAAAAGCTGCAGAAGACTTTTTTGATGATCGGTAAGCCCTGTAAGCTTCTTATCCATGGACAGCAAATAATCAAACACCGAGTTATGCGCCGTTTCGATATGAATGCGCATATACCGTTCCGCTTCGTACAATCTATCTTTATACGGATATACAATCCCTTTTTCAATCTTTTCCCCGCATAAGAGGCATGTAAATGAATCCTTTTCTTCGATATAGCCCTGTTTAAGCTCCTCCAAAGAAGCGTCCCAGAATAGATTTGATAATTCCATTAGCCAATACACATCCTAATCCATATGAATAAACAAATTATCACTTTGTTTGCTTTATGATAAACATAATAATACAAAGTTTGAATTTAGTCAATGAAATAACAAACACACCTATTAAATGTTTGCATACTTCCAAACACCTAACAAAAAGGTTTAAATTTTTCATAAAAAAAAGACCTCCGGTTAAGAAGGCCTGGCATTATTACTCCATTTACGACTCTGCTTCATTTGCCCAGGGATTTAACTTCCTCTTTTTCAAAGTCCCTGTAATGGATGATCTCAGAAAGAATCTTACATCCATTTGCTTTCTCGAACTCCGTTCTGGCTTCATCCTTGTTGTCATACTCAAACATTTTGACTTTGTCATGTAAAAAAAGTGTTAGAATCCACAAATCTTATAACCTCCCTGGTTTTAAAGATGCTTGAAGAATGAGCACAATCCGCAGAACCCTCTATCGTGTATGGAAGTGGGAGGTTGTGTTCATTTTAAAAACAGATTAAAAGCAACCGTAATCAGCCAGCCGAGGGCAAAAGTAAGAGAAATATATGTACCGACATAAAGTAAAACCTCCGTCATGATTCCTCCCCCAATGATTTTGACGTGAATTTTTCTTTATAGATGGGTTAATTCTCGCTGCGAAGGATTGTCAAATTGTATTAAACATGCAAGTACTTAGGCGGTTTCATCTCCCTCCCTTTAAAATACTGTCATTATATCAAGCGTTTTTTAAAAATATGTCGAACAATCGCACCTTTACCGATTTGTAAATAGAGTGTTAACTGTCTTTAATAATTCTAATCTTTGTATTATTACTGAAAGATAGTCTTCTATTTTCGTTGATGCGTATTAATTGATACAGAAAAAAGAAAAAAGCCTATTTTCCATCGAAATAGGTCTTTTAAACATAATTCATTCCTTATTCTTTTTATTGATCCATCCATGAAACGCAGTGATCAATCCGATAAATAGGCTGTATCCCACAAAGGTATAATGATGATGCCAGTTTTCTGCATGGACAAACATTCCCATGTCCTCTCCCATTTTTTCCAAGGCTGCCATTGCTAAGCTGATGGATAAAACAAACATCCCTTTTAACCAGCCCTTCAGGCTTTTCATGATTTTTAATAATGGAATCATGAAGATAGGAAGGACTGCCAGGGTGAACAGTATATTGATTGAAAAAATGGCTGAGAATGGCCGGTTCGGGAAGTAGTACATCCCCTTCCCGATAAAATACAAATCTAAGTATGTGCCTAACAGCGATGCCAATAGCATGGCCGGCATATAGCTTCTAATTCCAGACGGCTTTTTTCGCAAGGGCTGCGAGCTCGAGCCTTTCAAGTGTTTTACAGTATGCATGCTGGATCTCCCCATTGATCATATCGTCTAACTCCAGAAAATACTCCAATACGTGAAAATCCCTAAACCAATCCCCTGATTCGGCATCATGCTGGCTCCTATTTTTCCAGGCCGTTTCAAGGCTTGGGCTATAAATCCGTCTTCCCCCCGGCCGCAGCTGGCACGATTTTAATTGAAACTGATATTGCTCGCCTGGCAGTCCTTCATGGACATCATTGAAAATATGCGGCCAATAATCCTTCCTTGAACCGGTATGGGGGTGAGCATATGCCCATTGTTCCGTTAAGGCAAGCAACTCTTTGTCCTTAAACAGGATATCATACAGCTTTTTCCCTAATAGGATCCGTTCATGAAGCGATTCAAAATGATTCAATGTCTGGCCCTTCATATGGGTAACGCCATTCCTTTCATAAGGAAAAAGGATGTGATTCAAGGCCAGAAGCTCCTGCAGCTTAAATTCAAACTTATGAAAAACCTCTTGTTTATATAGCGGATTTTGAATCACCCTATTTTCTAAATAGCTTTGTTCATTTATGACAAGGGCAATGGTGAGAAGGTAAGGATCGGGCTTTCTCCAAAAACAGCTCCAGACCGTTTCCATGAAGACGGAAATATTAAGGAGCGGAAAAAGGTAAAATAATGGCTTATTTCTTTTCAGGCTTTCCCGGTAAATCAAAAATTGCGGATAGGCATCTTGAAAAATGAGCCAATTCCCTCTTTCCAGAAAGGAAAAGAAGGAATGTTTTTCGCGATTCGGTAATAATCGGGACAGAATCTCCCCCTTTAAATCGGTCATATTCCATCCGCCATTGCGGGAAACCATATGTCCCAAAAAGGCCCAATGGATTTCCGGTTGCTGCCGGTAGAAATCAAGATAGGCTTTTGTCCTGGTGACATTATTCAGATTCCAGCCCATTGTCTCCCGTTTAATATGGCTGAGGATTCCCTTCTCCTCTTCTGAAAGATGGATCGATTTTTGAGTTCGTGTCCTTTTCTTTAATTCTTCCTTTAACCAGCCCATTGGGGACTTCCCTTGTTTCTTTTGAAAAAAGATGAGCATCCCCTCCTCCATGAATTCTCTTTCAGTCAGATGAATATGTATCTAAAGGATCCATTTTACTTGAGAGGAATGTGCATGAAATGACTGATACGGTTTCTAGCATGAACAATCTCATCACCCTGTTAAGAAAAGACCAGTCTCCTGATGGTTCCTGGAATTATCCATTTGAAACTGGCATTTCAACAGATGCTTATATGATCATTTTATTAAAGACACTGGAGATACATGATGAAAAATTAATACAGGGGCTGGCAGCAAGGATCATAAGCAAACAGGAGGAAAATGGCGCCTGGAAGATTTTTGAGGATGAAAAGGATGGAAATGCAACTGCCACTTTGGAGGCTTATTACGGGCTATTATATTCGGGTTATATTCAGAAGGAAGATCCCCGAATGAAAGCCGCCAGGGAATTCATACTGGAGCATGGCGGTATGGAAAGCGTGAATGTTTTCACAAAAATTATGCTTTCCTCTACAGGACAGTATAAATGGCCTGAATCCTTTCCGGTTCCCGTAGAGATTATGCTTCTGCCTCTCTCCTTCCCGTTTAACTTTTATCAGTTTTCCGTGTATGGGCGTGTAAATCTGGCTCCGATTTTGATTCTGGCAGAGAAAAAGTTCAGCATCAAAACGAAAAACAGCCCCGACCTTTCAGATTTACTTTTAACAAGGTCAGGAGAAGTCCCATGGGATATCCAGCCGGAATACCGGTCATTATTATCATTCATCAAAGAAGGAGTAGAAGATCTTTTAGGACTGCCTGAACAGTTTCACTCATTGGCTATGGACCGGGCCAATAAATATATGCTCGAGCGGATTGAACCGGATGGAACATTCTATAGTTATTTCAGTTCTACCTTTTTAATGATCTTTGCACTCCTGTCTCTTGGCTACTCCAAGGATGATCCGATTGTAAAAAATGCGGTCGCAGGGCTGAAATCGCTCAGGACTGACATCGATGGTCTCCCCCATATGCAGTATGCTAACGCCGGTGTCTGGAATACTTCTCTGATTAATGCAGCTCTCCAGTTAGCCGGCCTTTCACCGGAAGATTCTGCTGTAAAGAAAGCAAATACCTATTTGCTGCAGCGTCAGCATGATCAGTTTGGAGATTGGGTTATTCATAATCCGAATGCTCTGCCGGGTGGATGGGGATTTTCCGACGTAAACACCCGCAATCCCGATATAGACGATACAACTGTTTCGTTAAGAGCGATAGCCAGGAGTGTGGAGGACAATTCAAAAAATCAGGAGGCCTGGAATCGGGGCACCCAATGGCTGCTATCCATGCAAAATGATGATGGAGGCTGGCCTTCCTTTGAAAGAAACACCGAGAATCCATGGCTTGACTTCCTGCCAATTGAAAAGGGTGAATATATATTTGGAGACCCCACATCTGCAGACCTGACCGGAAGGACGCTGGAGTTTTTAGGGAATTATACAAACCTGCCTGATCATGACCCTGCAGTTCAAAACGCCATTAACTGGCTGTTGAACAACCAGGAACAGAATGGCTCCTGGTATGGCAGATGGGGTGTTTGCTATATTTATGGCACGTGGGCAGCCGTAACAGGGCTTATTGCTTCAGGCATGTCAAAAGACCATCCTTCCATCCAAAAAGCCGCTGACTGGCTGAAGGGTATTCAAAACGAGGATGGCGGCTGGGGGGAATCCTGCCTGAGTGACAGCAAGAAATCATATGTTCCTTTGCATGCAAGTACCATAACAGACACGGCATGGGCACTGGATGCCTTAATTACAGCGGAAGATCAGCCAACCGAAGAGATCCAGAAAGGAATTCATTGCCTGGTCCATTCAATCGATAAAGAGGATTGGACAACAGCCTATCCAAAAGGGCAGGCTATGGCAGGAAGCTTTTACATCCATTATCATAGCTATCGGTATATTTTCCCCCTGATGGCTTTGGCTCATTATCATCGTAAGTTTGGATGAAGCGTTGATCCATTAGCCAATCTGGAAAGAGATGTTAATTACCTCCTTGCACTTAATGCGCCAGATTCCCTCATACAAAAAAGAAGCGACAACTCTTGTCGCTTCTTTTTTACTACACATGCTTCAAGTAGCTTTCTTTCATTTGAATTAATGTATCATCGGCAGGCTGGCTCCAGATTTGATCATTGAAAATTTCCACTTCAATGGGCCCCGAGTAGCCTGTTTCCTCTACAGCCTTGCGAATGCGGCTGATTTCTATTACTCCGTCGCCCATCATGCCCCGTCCCTTCAGCATATCAGGTGTAGGAACGAGCCAATCGGAAACATGGAAGCCTAAGATTCGGCCTTTGGACCGGTTTATCTGGTTATATAAGTCGGGATCCCACCATACATGAAAGACATCGACAACGACACCTACCTGTTCAGGCCGGTATGCTTCCGCAAGAGTGTTAGCCAGGTCCATAGAAACGACCACCGACCGTTCCGCCGCATACATAGGGTGCAGCGGTTCGATGCCTAATTTCACTCCATGCGATTCCGCGAATGGAACCAGCTGGGAGATTCCTTCCTCGACCATTTGCCGGGCAGATACAATGTCCCGGTCAGGAGACGGCCCGCAGACCAGAACGAGAACATCCGTACCCAGCTCGGCCGCTTCTTCCACCGCTCTTTTATTATCTTCTATTCTTTTTTGCAGCTCAGATGGAGTTCCAGCGGGAAACATGCCGCCTCTGCACAAACTGGAAACCTTTAATCCCGCATCCCTGATCAGCCGTTTGCTTGTGCTTAAGCCCAACTCCTCTACCTTATGCCGCCAGGGGGCGATCCAGGGAACTTCCGCCCGGGCACATCCCTCGATGGCTTCTTTTAAATTCCATTGCTCTGTCGTAATTTGATTTAGACTTAAACGCTCATAATTTTCCACTGGAATACTCCTCCTGACGAATCCCGGCTAAATTCAATACCAGCTTCATTCTTTCTGCAGCAAGCTCAGGGTCCGACAGCAGTCCGGCCTGGTCTGCCAATACAAACAGTTCCGACAGATGCACGATGGACCTTGCACTCTCAGCCCCGCCAATCATGCGGAAATGGGATTGGTGCCCGTTCAGATAAGCCATGAAGACGATACCGGTTTTATAGGAATAAGTTGGCGCCTGGAAAATATGACGTGACAGCGGAACTGTTTTATCCAATAATGCATGATAGGACTCATAGTCACGATCATCCAGAGCATGCAGGGCTGCAGCTGCAGCTGGTGCGATGGCGTCAAAAATCCCCAGCAGGGCATGGCTGTATCCATGTTCATCCCCTTTAATCAGTTCAGGATAATTGAAATCATCACCGGTATACATTTTCACACCTGGTGGAAGAAGCCGGCGCATTTCTATTTCACGGGAAGCATCAAGAAGAGAGATTTTAATTCCGTCGACTTTGTCTTTGTTATCCC
Organism: Cytobacillus sp. Bac17; assembly: GCF_024519925.1. Lineage (NCBI taxonomy): Bacteria > Bacillati > Bacillota > Bacilli > Caryophanales > Bacillaceae > Cytobacillus > Cytobacillus sp. Bac17. The sequence continues at coordinate 29,036 of NZ_JALJRC010000030.1, forward strand.
AAATGACATTCAGACAGACTTCCATCGCATCATCCAGATTCTTATAGCCCCAGTATCCTTTTAAGGATGGATCAAACATGTCGCCAAGCCAGTGAAGGATAACCGGCTTAGAGACCTGTCTTAAAGTATTGGCATAAATCCTCTCATAATCCTCAGGGCCTTGGGCACAATCTGCCAGGGCCCTGCTTGCCATCAGGATGATTTGCGAGTTATGCTGTTCCACAAATTCGCATTGCTCCTCATAGGCAGCCTGAACATCCGCTAAGGTGACGGATGGGCCAGGGAGCAGCTGATCTGTCCCGGCTCCGCATGCTATCCTGCCGCCTTCTGCTTTTGCCTCCGCCGCCGACCGGCGAATCAGCTCCTTTGCATGCTCCCAATTAAGAGCCATTCCGCGCTGGGCCGTATCCATCGCCTCTGCTACCGAGAGACCCATAGACCATAGATGCCTTCGATAAGCTAAGGTGTTTTCCCAGTCGATCTTTGCCTTTAAAACGGGATCGGAATCTGCGAGAGGATTACAAACCACATGGGCAGCTGAAAAGGCGATCCTGCTTTTGAAAGGGCCTTCCGGCAGGATGAAAGCTTTCTGATTCCCAGCGTGATATTCATATGACTTGCCGTTTTTATCTGGCAGAGTTAACTGCTTCACCATTCTTTCTCACCTCCAGGCTTAATTCCGGTACATCAACCCAGCGCCGCTCCTCCCACGATTTAAGCCCTAATTCAGCCAGCTGAGTTCCTTTGGCACCCTCGAGCAAATCCCATGGGAATGGCTCGTCGACTGCAATATGCTTTAAAAACAGCTCCCACTGGACCTTGAAGCCATTATCAAAAACCTGGTTATCCGGGACTGTTTGCCATTGTTCTGTAAATGCAAAAGGATTCTCAATGTCAGGATTCCATACAGGCTTCGGTGTATTGATGCGATGCTGAATCTTGCAATCTCTTAAACCAGCTACAGCGCTTCCGTGTGTGCCATCTACTTGAATCGTTAATAAGTCTTCCCGATTAACCCGGACAGTCCAGGAGGAATTCACCTGTGCAATAATGCCGCCTTCGAGTTCAAAGGTTGCATATGCTGCATCATCGGCTGTGCACACGTACGTATTTCCATTCTCATCGACCCGTTTTGGAATATGGGTTTTACCCAGGCAGGAAACAGACTCTACATTGCCAAACAGGTTGTCGAGAACATATCGCCAATGTGCGAACATATCAACAATAATCCCGCCGCCATCTTCCTTGCGGTAATTCCAGGATGGCCTCTGTCCAGCCTGCCAATCCCCTTCAAATACCCAATAGCCAAATTCCATCTGAACGGATAGGATTTTGCCGAAGAACCCTGAATCTATCAGTCTCTTTAATTTTAATAGTCCAGGCAGGAATAATTTATCCTGCACAACCCCATTTTTCACCCCAGCCCCATACGCCAGCTTTGCCAGTTCAATAGATTCCTCCAAGCTTGTGGCAGTTGGTTTTTCACAGTAAATGTGCTTTCCGGCTTTTATGGCTTTCCGAATCGCATCTGCCCTTCGGACGGTGGTTTGAGAATCAAAATAGATTACATTATGCGGATCTGCCAGGCACTCATCAAGGTCTGTGCTCCATCGGCTGATATTGTGCTTTTCAGCTAGCAATTGCAGTTTATCTTTGTTTCTTCCAACAAGAATGGGGTCCGGCATAATAACATCACCATTCGCCAGCTCCACCCCTCCTTGCTCGCGGATTGCCACGATAGATCTCACTAGATGCTGATTCGTTCCCATCCTACCGGTCACACCGTTCATGATAATTCCAATATTTTTAACTGCCATAACTACTTCCTCCTTTTGACTTTAAAGCCAAGTAATTTGTTGTTTAGCTTACTTTTATTCTAAAAATTTTTGAAAGGATTATCTCATCCATATCGGAAGGCTATTTGCAATATCGGAGATAAGAGGGGAAATCTATTACAATTGGCTCTGTTAAATTTGCCTGTTTATTTCCGTTGCAGGTACCCGCTTTCCGCGGGCGGTCCGGGAGCCTCCTCGGCGCTTTCGCACCTGCGGGCTCTCCCGATGACACGCTTCTCCCGCAGGAGTCCCGCACCTTCCACTCCAATCAGCAGGGTGCTAAAAGCTTTTTTACAAACCTTCAAAAAAAATACCGTCACTTCTCAGAAGAAGGACGGTAATTAATGAGATCATTGGTAAACAAAATCTGCTAGATATAGAGAAAGCTGAGGAACATACGTAATGACCATTAGCGCTGCAATCAGCACAAATATAAACGGCATGGTACCTCTTGTTACACCAGCCAGCGACATTTTGCTGATGCCTGATGCCACAAATAGATTCAATCCAAAAGGAGGAGTCAGCATTCCGATTGCCAGATTGATAATCATGATAACGCCGAAATGAATCGGATCTATTCCCATTTCAAGCACCACCGGCAAAAACAGCGGGACGAGGATCAGCACTGCTGCGCTCGAATCCATAAACATGCCCACGATCAGCAGGATGATATTGACCAGAATTAAGAAAACAATAGGATTTGATGCATACTCTATCAGTGTTCCTGCGACGGTAGACGGGATCTGTTCATAGGTCAAATACCAGCTGAACACCTTCGAAGCAGAAATGACAAGCATAATCATGGCAGATGTCACAATCGATCTTTTTGTAACGGCAAATAATTCTTTAAAGGTCAGTTCCTTATAGATAAAAAAGCCGACAATCATGCTGTATACAATCGCAACCGCTGCAGCTTCGGTCGGGGTGAAAACGCCAAAGTAAATACCGCCAAGGACGATGACTGGCATCAAAATTCCCCAGATGGCAGAAACCGTTGATTTCCATAATTCCTTTCCGGTCGGTCTTGGATCTGGCTTATGCCCCTGTTTCTTTGCAATAACATACCCGACAGTCATAAGAATCAGTCCGATAAAGATTCCCGGAATGATTCCGGCAATAAACAATTTGCCGATTGAAACTTCCGCAACTGAGCCATAGACTAGAAACGTTATACTGGGAGGGATGATGATCCCGAGCGAGCCGGATGCACACATTAATCCAACCGAGAATTTTTCAGAAAACCGCGCTTCCTTTAAGGATGGAATCATGATGCCCCCAATCGCAGCAACCGTTGCAGGGCTTGATCCTGAAAGGGCAGCAAAAAACATGGACGATAGCACCCCTGCAATTGGCAGGCCTCCGGTTGTCCAACCGACCCATTTCTTCGTGAAATCTATTAATCTCTTGGATGTCCCCCCTGCCAGCATTAAATCTCCTGCAAATACAAAGAAAGGGATGGCCATCAGTGAAAAGGAATCTACTCCAGAAAACATGGTTCTCGCCAATGTATCCATTGGAACGTTACTTTGAAAGATGACGATAATCGTACTTAACGCAATGGAAATAGCAATTGGAACCCCCAATAAAAGAAGAACCAGAAAGATGATTAATAGCATCATAGTTTGGGTGCCTCCTCTTTTGGAGGAATAATTGTTTGGTTTACTGCACGCAAGCTTTTTACATCCTGAACTAATAGCTGCAGAAAGCGAATCAGCATCAGGCTTGCCCCAACAGGGAGAGCCAGATATGGGATATACATCGGCATTCCGGTGGACGGAGTCACACTGCCGAATTCAATAACACTGGAAACGATCCCGCTGCCTGACCAAATTAAAAAGACACAGAAAACAATGGAAATCAGATTGGCAATCGTTGAGAAGATTTTTTTTCCCTTTTCAGGCAAATACGTAACAAGGGCGTCCATCGTGGCATGCGCTTTTTCCCTGACGGCAATACTGCTTCCTATAAATACAAACCACACTATTAAGTATCTTGCCACCTCCTCTGACCAGGACAGCGAATAATTGAAAACATATCTTAACACCACCTGTACGAACACAAGCAAGGAAGTAAGGATTAAGGAAACAACTCCGACATATTCCTCAAGGTAGTTCAAAATATGATTGATTTTCTGCAATGAAGATCCCTCCTTCTTGAAAAAGAGACGGCTATCAGCCGTCCTTGATTGTATTTTAAAAATGCTATTGCGCTTCTTTTATGGCATCCAGTACTTCCTGCCCGCCCTCCACTTTCTTAAAGTCTTCATATACTTCACTTGTAGCCTTAATAAATGCCTCTTTATCCGATTCTGTCAGTTCGGTAATTTCAATCCCTGACTCTTCTAACGTTTTCATATAGGCTTCTTCATCAGCAGCAGATTGTTCCCATTGCCAATCCGTTACCTCAGCAGACACTTCATCAACAGCTTTCTGAAGATCTGCAGGAAGCTTCTGATAGAATTGCTCGCTGATTAATAATGGATAAGCCATATATCCATGGCTGCTTAAGGTTAAATAATCCTGGACTTCATAAAATTTCTTGCTGACGATATTGCTTAAAGGATTTTCCTGCCCATCAACCGTTTTGGTTTGAAGAGCCGTATATAATTCCGCAAAGTCAATGGAAACCCCGCCGGCGCCCATCGCCTGGAACTGGGAAATTAAGAGCGGGCTTTGGGAGACACGCATCTTCAGGCCATCCAGGTCCTCCGGCTTTTGAATCGTTTGCTTGGAATTCGTCAGATGCTTGAATCCACCGTCCCAATATCCCAAGGCACGAAGACCCTGTTTCTCTAAGTGCTGGTTGAAAATTTCACCCACTTTTCCATTTACCGCGCTTTTCACATGGTCACGGTCTTTAAATAAATAGGGAAGGTCAAACACTTCAAATTGTTTAACAAAGGCAGGCAAAACGCCAGTAAAAGGAGCGTTCATTTGAATGGTTCCAGACTGCATTTGTTCTGTGATTTCCCGGTCAGCTCCCAATTGGGAATCCGGGAAGACTTCCACTTTAATTTGGCCGTCTGTCCGCTCTTCCAATAGCTCTTTAAACTTCTCGGCAGCTTTGCCCTTTGCTGTTGAAGCGCTTACAACATGTGCGAATTTTATAACATATTCCCCTTTTTCTTCAGCCTTGCCGCTTCCCCCTGATGATGCTGATTTTCCACAGCCAGCTGTAAACATAGCGAGCATCAAAATACAAATTGAAAATAATCCCCATTTTCTTTTCATGTCCCTTTGGCCCTCCTAAGTAAAATGATTTTCTCTCTTATTTACTATTTTGAATTTTCTTTCAACTATTGTCTTATGAGATTGAGAGAAAAATTCTTAATTTTGGAGATAGGCCATCAGGAAACGGTATCTGAAACATCTGAAGCTGACTGAGAGGACAACCGGAATTTATTCGGTGAAATCCCCACCAGATTTCTGAAAGTACGATAAAAGGTTGATAATGTTTCATATCCAACCTCAAAGCAAATGGATACGATATCCTGATCAGATTGGAGCAGCAATTCCTTTGCATGGTTAATCCTTACTTTCTGGAGATATTGCAGGGGGGTATCATTAAACTTCCTTTTAAAAATATCATTCATGTATCTTGTTGAAATTCCGAACACAGCAGACAGACTTTCTGCCGTGATATTATTGAAGTAATGCCTTTCTATGTATTCCTTCATTTGTATGGAACGAATATCATTCGCATCCTGGACAAATGAAAAATTCTGCTGACGCAGAAGGTGAATGATGATTTCAATCAGATACACAGGCATGGACAGCTTTCCAAATAAGTCCCCATTTTTTTGTTCGTACAGCATTTTTCTAATTAACGGCCGAATTTCACTTGCCGTATATAAATCAAGCTCAAAATGGCGGGCGCTTTTCTGAATTAAAGAAAGCAATTCATTTTGCAGGGTAATGTTCAGCAAAGGTACTGAAAATGCCAGAACCAGAACAGTCATTTTAGTAGTCGCTATTATCGAGTGAACACAGTTTGGAGTTATCAGCACTACCTTGTCTTTAGAAAAATTATAAGCCTTGCCATCAAGGGTAATCTCCCCTTCACCTTCAAGCGCATAGAGAATTTGAAAATGATCATGATAATGTTCAGCCACAAACTTGCCTCTGAGATGCTTGCTTTCATACAAATTAATTCCTGTTTCCGGAAAATCGAATCTTCTGTAAAGATTTTTGTCCATGAGGGCCTCCTTATAAAACGGGTTATTTTCTGATGATATTTAATATTCTCTATATTCAAAGGTTACCCTTTAATAAATTTTGCGCAGGCATTTGTAAAAAGCTATAAATACTCAGCTCACCAGTCCATCCAATATTTTTCACACATGGCTCTCTCAAATAGCTAGATTTTGTATGTTTAAAGCGGCATCTAAAATAGATAAGGCCCCTGTTAATGAATCCTTCATTCAAGAACAGGGGCCTTACATATTTAAGTTATGAAATTAAAAAAATGTACAACTATACTAATAAGTGTTTCCTATGAGAATTACAATAGTCTTATATTGAATTATTAGCAGGGAAATCTACCAAGCATGCCTCTCATAAAATCATCTCTTCACCTAGCTGATTAAATTCCCTCTCAGCCATGGACGTGCCCGGTAGAAGCCAATCGGGATTTGGATAAGGCTTGTTTTTCCCTGTGATTCCATTCTGTAAATTTCATCACACATTTTCGCATCAAATCCGAGAAGCGGATGCCCGCCCATCCCAAGGGCTGTCGCAGCTATAAGCAGCCGCTGCATAAGCATTCCCGCTTCTATTTGCTGGATGCGATAGCCTCTGTAGCCCATTTCCGCTTTATGAAAATCTTTATCCCCTGCTATATGAAAGCAGAGCGGGACTTGAAACAGATTCACATTGCCTGCAGGCATTCCGTTTTGAAGCGCAGTTCGATGGTCTCCGGGATTAAGCTCCCTTAGTGAATGAGCATCGCTGTCGTAATAATAAGCCCCATCCGGAATCCCTTCGACATTATTCAAACACACATATAGAGTTACACGTGACGCTCGCCTGTCAAGTGCCATATCTAAGTCGTTTCGATACAAGCAGGATGCGGTCGCCTCCTGAAGGAGTGCAGCAAGCTGCTCCTGGCTAACCTTTCCTGAAACAAAATCCATGTCCGGTGAAAATCGCTCCCGGCAGACTGACGCCAAATCATACGATATCCTTTTTACATGAGGAAGAGTCAAAGGCCGGCCCTCACAATTGGTTTCACTAGGGCTGATTTGACGAAACGATTTAGCTGATTCCTGCATGGACGCTTTATTGATGCCGGTTAACATCGGAAATTCTTTCACTCTGATTGACCTGACCCAGTCATTATTCTGAACCGATGTTACTTCCTCGCACAATTCGGAGGCAGAAGCCATTCCATCCCTGCCGCTTCTGTTCACAGCCCAGCTGGTCGGTTCAACTGACAGCGGGATAACGGCATATACGCTCTCCTCCTGATCAGACAGTCCAAGGAGATGGTTTAGGGCACGATCAAGAAAGTTGAAGTACACTCCCGCTGCAAAACCAAACCTCTTTGTAACCTCTAATAACTGTCCCATCACTGCACCTCCATCCAAGCCCTGCAGTCGATAAGCAAAGTTATTGTATTTAAAGTAATTTTTCCAGAACATGGTCGTCATAAATACAGTCCCAAAACAAGATGACACATCACAGCGATTGCCAAGAGCACGGGCTATATAGGAATCGAAATTACCCTTGCGCAGCAGCACCAGGCGGTGGTGCAGCACATCGTAGTGGTAGATTCCCTCCGGCAAGTCATCCAATTTCAGGAACATGTATAGTTCGTTAGGATACAGCGCTCCGCCAGAAGGCACAGACCGCCGAAACGACTGCATAAACCCATCCGCCTCTTCATTGGACCCAATTGGAAAGAGGGATTGGCTAACCTGATTAAGGCCGAATGTGTACCAAAGAAAATGACCCATTCTCCTAAGTTCAGGCTTTGCAGGTTCCTCCATTTCTTTACAGGAAAGGGGAACCTCCAGTGACAGGGGAACAACTGGCAAGCCCCGGTAAAGCTTATAGGCAAGCGGCGCATCTTCCCAATCCACTTCCCAATCCGGCGGGCTTATTTGGTCAATATCAAAATGCAAATTGTGCAGAAAGGTATCTAGATTCATCCTTTTTACCTCCCGGTCATGCTCATGGAAATGGGTGAGGATGTGGATTAAGCTGTTCAACTGTAAGGGGTTCTTTTGCATATCCCAGTTTCATTGGGACCTCAAGCACCCTCTCAAGCCCTGTTACACGTGTCAGGTGGTGTCCAAATGTCATTGACAGCATACCCGGAATCAGCACTTTGACACAATGCAATCCGCTCCGCTGTATTTCCGGTGTCGTCTGATCCACCACTATTACATCAAGATTTTGCCGGTGCAATGCCTGAAGAAGGTCCTGCAGATCATCTGTCAGGTCTGCATGTCTTCTCTCCCGCTTGAACTCCTCGGAAAACGTTCGGAGCGGACGGTTTTCATCCAGCAAAAACTTCAGGCGCTCCTCCGCTTGCGGCAAGCCGTAAAGCATCCCATGGTCATCCATTTTGCCGACGAGGGAAGAATCCTGCAGCATTCGCAAAAATTCCCCCTTGTTTTCTTCGAGTTTATCATCCAGTGTCCCCATCATTCCGGCTAACTCATGAACAGCGCTTTTTACCGCCCGGACCGGGTCGGGATGAGCTCCAGCCGCACAAATGATATTCAATCCTTTTTTCTTCCTGTTTTTCGCCATCGCCCAAACACTTGGAATTCCATGCTCCATTGTGGCGTTATACAGATGCAGATCATATCCCGCCACTGTCCTCACCCGATCAATCATCAGCTGCAATTCCTGTTCATTGGAGGAATAAGGATCAAGACGCGGCAGGGACAGCTGCCCATACCAGGTCATCAGGAATGAATCACGCTCCACCACTTCTAAAATACCGTAGAAGATCGCTTCTTCCAGGCTGCCGCCCAGCGCGCATCCGTTGGATGTTTCATAGACAAATCCATTCCCGCAGCCCAGGCTGTAATAAGCAAGCAGCTCAGGAACCAAAATCGGGCGCTCCTGCAAAAACGAATAACCCCATACCCAATTCATCGGGTTATCTGGATTAAATTTTTTAAATGGAAAGTTGGGCCGTGCATATTGATCATCCGCATGCACACCTACTTTTACAGGATTAAGAGCCCGATCTTCCAGGTTGCGGAAACTGTCATAGACTGCTGTCCTCTTTCCACGGGGCGATATGCCGCATGAACGCTCAAGCCCCTCCAGGATGGCTGTCAGCTCGCTCACCTTATAGGAATGAGTGCGGCCAGCCACGCCTTCGTCCCCTCTAAACAGCGGAAGGTTTACGACTACATCCGCAAAAGGCGGCGTGAAATCATACATTTTCCCATTCATTAAACCAGTCCGCGGATCCAGATAATTTTTGGCGAGCGTTTGTTCTAAATCTTCCAATGATCGGCAGCGGTAACTGGCTGCGCTTATTTTCGGACTTGGCTTAATGGTAATTCTTGCAGCTTCCTGTGAATCTTCAGGCAGGGAGCTGCACACTGGGCACATTGAATCCGGCAAAATGAGGTGGCAAGAGGTTTTAAATGTTTTCAGGCTGACCAAATACATTCGCCCTTCCAGATCCGCCAAACTGCCCTCCAGTACCCTTTTTACCTCTGACACAAGCAGGCAGGACATCTGTAAAAGGCCTGTGCGCGATGCCCAGGCATCACGCTCTAATCCGCTGCTCCCTTCGAGTCTCTGCTGCAGTTCCCACATCTCTTCCCGGTCACGCCCTGCCAGGAGTTTTCGAGTGTCCGCACACTGTGAGCATCCCGGCGCGGACGGGTGAACAAATGGGCCAATCACACCCTCTCCAAATGATACAAAGCCCCGCAGCCAGGGAATACCTGATGATCGTGACACCTCCTCCGCCTTTTTATGAACTGAAGGCATCCAGCTATCGTGCACCACCAGTATCAAATCAGTCCCAACCGGCAGTTCAGGCTCAAAGTTCACATGACGAACTACCTTATATTCGGCGGGCAGTTCTTTGCTTACGCTGTCCGCCAGCAGTCCCTCTCCGACAACTACCACGACAGCACTCACTGAGATTCCTCCTCTCTTATGAACACCCCAAACACCCCTGCCAGACTCTCTTTCAAAAATGGCTCGAACGAAAATTCACAGACTAAGAGCCGCTTGCTGTTTTCTTCCAGCACCCTTCTTGCAGACAGCAATAGCTGGGTTTGTTCCTTCTCATCACAAGGAGGAATGACTAGACTTTGAGGCTCCTTTTCTTCGAGAAGCACAGATGGTGCCTCCACAGCGGTCCCCTTATGAGTCCCCAATTGGTTTTGCATCTGTATAATCGCATGCTGCAGCGCTTTCCTCAGAGCTAATGTGTTATTAAAGCCAACACTGCCATACCAGCGATCGTCCGTGCCGACCCAGACCACAGGGAAGCCGTATACTCCCTCACCCCGGCAGATTTTCGGTGCTCCCTGCATCGTTGTCAATGCATCCAAATAGAACCTGCATCGTTCATCTTCTACTGCATTCAAATGGAGCGGAGAAACTGTTTTCTGAACCTCTTGACGCTTAGCCAGTTTCTCTTCCAAACACCTATCCAGCCCGCGTAAAACACCCTCCGCAAATGTTTCCCCTGCTCCAATTCCAGCAAATTCATTTAAATTTAAAATATTCCCCTTTATTTCGCTATTTGGAGGCAGTTCAAGCCGGCCAGCCATCCGCGATACATACGCTTCAATCCCGGTCAACCCCGCTTCCCTGCGCGCCTCGTCATGCCTCAAATCTGTACAGATTATATTTTGGAGGAGCTCTGCCGGGCCCTTTGACAACGGGTCTGCTGCCTGTACGCTGCACTGTGCCAGCGGAAGCTGCTTTAAATCCCCTTCCTCCCATGTATGAAAAATCCCGGATTCTTTGGAAGTCAATTGGCTAAAAAACAGAAACAAACTGTCAGTCTTATTTCTTCCGGAACTCTGCCCGATCCTCTGATCAACATCTTGAATCCATTCCACAGAAGCATTTCCGGTCAGGTTCGGATGTGGCAGGTAGGAATGCCAATTTCCTTCAAGCGTCTCCTGATTCAGCAGGAAAAACTGATTTCTCTGTTCAGCACTGATTAATCCAGTAACCTCTTTAAACAGTTCAAACACGATTAAATTAGCCAGCATCGCTCCTGCCGTTGGGGAGGTGGTGTGCAATCGCTTGTCTTCGCAAAACGCGGATTGATGGACTCTATGCCAGGCAGACTCCCAGCAGCCATCTGATTCCGGATGCACGAGAGGCCCTGCCATACCAGCCTGTTTGTAGATAATAGCAGGAAGAAATATCTTCTTTTCTTTCCGGCACGCGGCATGTATAACCTGCAGTTCCTCTACATTCCCTGCTTCCGAAACATATAAAATGGAATCATAAGGCTGTATCAATTCCTCCCAGGGACAGTCTTCTTCCTTCTGGTGTGTTACGTCCTCAATTGAAACTTCGGGGTCTGTTTGCCGGGCATGTGCGACAATCTCATTCAGCCGCCTTGTATTCGTCGATTCAGGGTCTGTATTGACCATATGAACTTTAGGCAATCCGGACTCAATCAGCGAAGAAACCAGCGAAACCAAAAAAGGGCCAGATCCTGCTGCCAGCACTTTTTCCTGCCGGTAGGCCTGGAATCGGTATGCACCCGAGTCACCGAAGCTTTCCAATAATTCGATTTGAGAAGAATACTTTTTAAGGACATGATCTTCCAATTGATGAGGATGGTCCCCGCTTACATCCCTTACAAAGCCGTTACGGTATAGCACTTCTGCAATTTCAAACACCCGATCCCTATGCGGGCCCGGCAAGCCGGCTGTCAATTCCCCCAGCGAATGCTCGCCATTAAACATTGGCATCAGCTTTTGAACCCACTGATCGATCATAGTTCCTTCCATTTGGAAGGAACTTACATTATTGCGGAAATACACACCCTTAGTTGGATCTGGGAGAAAAAACGTGTCCCTTTTTACCTTCAGCCGCATAGAAGGGGTCAAATTTTTCATTTCGCGCCTCCTTACCCGTAAACTGTTCCTATTTATTAAACATTACTTTCTCTATAATCCTATGTACCGGGCTTTGTCTCATATGTCTTACCTTCAAGAGAAGTGCCCCTGCAAAATGCAGGGGCCTTCCTTTTGCAATACAGCAAGGATTGTTTTATAGATTCATGGTTATCAACCACCGCAGCGGCCGCCACAACGGCCTCCGCAGCGACCGCCGCATCTGAAACAATTAGAGCATCTGAAACAGTTGAAACAATTAAAACAGTTAAAGCAGTTGAAACAGAAGAAGAAAAAGCAGCTAAAGCAGCGGCCAAAACCAAAACCAATTTGCCGGGATTGATCATTATAATACTGGCTTTGATCCCATGGAACCGCCTCGTTCGCATGGAAATCACCAACATTCAGCATTTGAAGATCTCTCTGAAAATCATTCATGTTCATACCTCCATAAATATTAATAAGCTGTGCCTGCAACAAAGGGCAACCATGAAGAACAGCAGAAATCAATCGGCATTTCTTTGAATTCATCCATTCTCCGAATACTCTCCTCATCAAAATATGTGCCGGGCTGGGGTATTGTTACTGAATCAAACACCCAGATTTATCGGGTTCCATATAACCATGCAGAAAGGAATAAGGTTCATGGCATTTATAGCTCTACATAGTACAATTTTGGGCAATACTAAATAAGTAATGGCATTCTTAATGGAGGGCAGAAATTTGAATCATACCTGGTTATCTCTCATACCATTTATAATCGTAATCGGAATGTCCATCTGGCTGAAAAACATCCTTCCAGGCTTAGTAGTCGGCATTCTCGTTGGTTCCATCATTGTTTCAGCTGATTTGCTGACAGGTACGGAGCAATCAGTCGCTTATATCGTGACAACCCTTTCAGATGAAACAAATATTAAGATTGTCGGGTTTTTATATTTGTTCGGAGGGCTTGTCGGGATGATGAATATCTCAGGAGGCATTAAGGGGTTTTCCGAATGGGCCGGGAGGCGGATCCGATCTGAGCGGGGTCTTCTTGTGTTCATCTGGATCACCCTCCCTTTCACTTTCATGATGCCGATGTTCAGGATTATGATGATTGGGCCTATTATAAAATCCTTAATCAAAAAGATGAATTTGTCCAAGCAAAAAGTGGGCATGACATTGGATATTTCAACCGAATCAGTCATCGTGCTGCTGCCGGTTGCAACGGCATTTGTGGGCTTCATGGTGTCCCTGGTTGAAGGCGGCATCAGCGGGCTGAACCTGGATATGTCGGCATATGAGATCTTTTTATTAAGTATTTTGTTTAACTTTTACGCGATCATTATGCTGCTGATCGGAATCATTCAAACCTTTTGGCGCCGGAAAAAGACCGGAGAGCAAAATGGGGAGGCCCATACCGATTTGGAGGAAAAAGAGCATGAGTTCCATCGGATGGGAATTAAAAAGGAATTATCCCTTGTCAAAGCCCAGCCATGGCATTTGATTTTACCGGTGGTTTTATTGCTTGCCTTTTCTCTGTTCCTGTTATGGCAGGATGGCATGGCACAGGGTGCAAATACAATATTCGAGGCCTTTTCCATGGCAGATGCAACCTTTGTGATGCTGCTTGCTGTTTTTATTACCCTCGTTTTAACCTTTATTTTCTACATAATAAGACGGGAGAAGATGAACGAAATCCTTTATCATTTTTATGATGGAGGCAATCAGATGATGGAGGCGATCAGCCTGCTCATCCTGATTTGGGCACTGACCTTAGCTGCGGAGGATCTTGGATTTTCCGAATTCATCGGGAGTTCACTCGGAAGCTTTCTGCCTGCCTTCCTGACTCCAGCAGCCATCTTCGTGCTCGGTTCAGTGGTCGGCTACTTTATAGGAAGCTCATGGGGAACCTGGGGATTATTCATGCCGCTTGGAATTACCCTGGCGGTTTCGACTGGCGCCTCCATTCCGCTTACCGTTGGAGCCGTATTCGCAAGCGGGGCATTCGGAGCGTTAACCTCACCGCTTGGAGATACGACCATTACCACTGCTTCGATCTTAGATATGGACCTTGTGGATTATGCACGATATAAATTGAAGGTCTCAGCCATTGGCGGTGTGATTGCAGCGGGGCTATTCATTGCAAGCGGGGTTTTTATTTCCTAGGAAGTTTGTATTCACTTCTGCTGTGTCCAGCAGTCCCTTTCCTCTTATGCACATAGTGATTCATGCAAATGAATATACTGCAATGAATCCTATTGCAAAGGGGCGGTGAGATGACTTGGAAGAAAAAGCCGGAATTAACGAATGATCAAATGCTGAATGTGATTCATCACGGCCTTCCAAAGACACAGTCGCCAAAGCATATCATCATTGTTGGTGCAGGTATGGCTGGTCTGGTGGCAGGTTCTTTATTAAAGGAATCGGGGCATAAGATCACCATTCTTGAAGCAAATGACAGAATAGGCGGACGGGTATATACCATGCGCTCCCCTTTCAGCAAAGGATTATTCTTTAACGCAGGCCCAATGAGAATTCCTCATATCCATTCGCTTACCTTGTCCTATATAAAAAAATTCAAGCTCCCTATAAATGTTTTTATAAACCGCACTCCTATGGATCTTCTTTACGCAAATGGCATTAAAACACGGCTTGAGGTGTTTGAACGCTATCCAGGCATATTAAATTTCCCCATTCATCCTAATGAGAGAGGAAAATCGGCTGAAACGCTTCTGCTGACAGCGGTACAGCCTTTTATTGACTTTGTCAGCACAGACCCCGCCAGAAATTGGGCCATTTTGGAAAGCCAATATAAAAAATACTCTTTTGGCTATATATTAAACCTTTATTTTTCAGCTGGTGCGATTGATATGATCGGTGTGCTGCTGGATTTGGAAGCATTTATGGGAATGTCTTTTACCGAAGTTTTACGTGAGTTGGTCATTTTCACTTCTCCAGGAGCTTACTATGAAATAACAGGAGGAATGGACCGATTGCCAAAGGCTTTCCTCCCTCAATTGAAAAATGATATTCATCTCCATCAAAAAATGACTGGAATCATTCAGGACACAAACAGCGTGACCATTCAATTAACCCATCAGCAGACCAATGAGCATTCCACCATAACCGGAGACCTTGCCATTATCACTATCCCCTTTTCAGTTATGAGATTTGTCAATATCGAACCCTTTCATTCATTTTCCTATTTCAAGCGGAGAGCTATTCGCGAACTTAATTATATGGCAGCAACCAAAATCGCCATTGAGTTTAAGTCCCGGTTTTGGGAGATAGCAGGCCAGCCGGGCGGCAAAACCATTACAGATCAGCCGATTCGATTTACCTATCTTCCAAGCCATGGGATTGGCACAAGCGGCCCTGCCATTCTTATTGCCAGCTATACCTGGGCGGATGAGGCTCATACGTGGGATAGCCAGCCGGAGGAGATGCGTATTCAATACGCACTAAAAAACCTGGCGGATATTTACGGCAATATCGTTTATAGCGAATTTGCTGCAGGTGCTTCATACAGCTGGGCACTGGATCCTTTTGCTTCTGGCGGATTTTCATTCTTTGAACCAGGACAGGAAACCGAATTGTTTCCCGGTATTGTTTCACCTGCGGGGCGTGTCCATTTTGCCGGAGAGCATGCATCCAAAACCCGGACATGGATTCAAGGGGCAATCGAATCCGGCATACGAGCTGCATATGAGGTAAATGATTTGCCTAAGTAAGTAATTTTTAAATAATGGTGTAATGGCTGATTAGAAATCTACTTCTGCTTAAACGGATTATCTAACTATTAGTTCATATTATGGGCCGAAACGCATTGACACAAAGAAGAAAAAGCGATCTCTCCAAAACTGGAGGATCGCCTTCATACCATTAGACACTATTCCTGCTTTCTATTTCTGATCTCCTTTTGAACCTTTCTCAGCGCCTTTTTCGATCCTCTCTCCAGATCATGCTGCAGCTTCCGTTGATGGTAATTGGTAAATAAGGAATTCATATCATATCCTTCCGGATAAAGCTCGCTTGCTTTAATGTCCAATTCAACCCGCTTACTGTTCACTTCCACTATTTCATCTTTATAGAACAGCTTGATGATATTAAATTTATCTATTGGCTCATAAACAATGGCATAATCATCCTGGCTGATCCATTTTACCCGGTCACCGATTTCATAATGATATTCCTCTATGTTCTGCGTCACTTCAATCACCGGCTTCTTTATTCTGTTCTCTCTTACTGCTTCCAGATTATAATCCTTGTTTTCAATATACATTTGCGCACGCTTCAGGACATGTTCGCGGATATTCATCTTTCTGGAAATCCAAAGCGCATTGCTCTCTCCTGATTCACCTATTAAGAGCTTATACATCGGCTTCAATTCCGCACTATCGAATAACATGGCAGCATTCATAAAATCATCATGCATTTCAGAATACCGTTTAATCTCTCCATAGTGAGTAGTGGCAACCGTGATGCATCCCATATGATAAAACTCTTCCAGAATGGCAATGGCTAAAGCGGCACCTTCATTCGGCTCTGTTCCGCTGCCGATCTCATCGAATAAAAGCAGTGTATTATTCGTGGAAGCACTCATGACCTCTGATATGTTCTTCATATGGGAAGAAAACGTGCTTAGAGCGTTCTCTATGCTTTGATTATCGCCAATATCAACAAACACATGATCAAAGATGGCGATTTCACTTCCCGGTTTCGCCATAATATGAAACCCGGACATGACAGCCAGAGTGAGGATTCCGATTGTCTTTAAGACGACGGTTTTCCCGCCCGCATTTGGGCCTGTTATGACTAAACTTCTATAATCTTTCCCGATTTCAAAATCCAGCGGGACAATGGTTCCTTCTAATAAGGGGTGTTTGCTGCTTACTAATTTGATATACCCATGATTATTAATTTCCGGTTCAATGGCGTCCGTACTTTTGCTGTACTTCGCTTTCGCAAAAATCATGTCGTACTGGCTGATGCATTCAATATTGATGCGGATCTCATGAATGGATTCAAGAATGGCTCCGGAAAGCGTGGCTAATATTTGATATTCCTCTACCGACTCCTCCGATTTTAGCATCGCCAATTCAACATTGAGCTTTGAAACTGCATCAGGCTCTATGAAAACAGTCGACCCTTTTGAAGATGTTTGGATTACGGTTCCGGCTACCTGATTTTTAAAGGATGCTTTAATCGGAATTGTAAAACGGTCATCCTTTTTGCTGATATAGAATTCTTGAATGTACTCCTTATTTGCTCCGCTGCGCAAAAACTTATTCAAACGTTCTTCGATTTTCCCTTCTGTTTTTGCTATGTGATTTCTGATTCGTTTCAGCTCTTTGCTGGCACCGGAATCAACCATGTTTCCTTTAATCGCATATAAGATCTCTTCTTCGATATTTCTAAATTCAGTCATAGATAGCGCATAAGTGTACAGAACTGGCGCAAAGAATTCTTTATCAGCCATAAACTTCTTGATTTTCCGGCAGCCTCTTAAAAAATCGGATACAGCGTTTAACTCGGATGGAGTTAATATGATGCCTTTTTCCAATTTTTCAATATGGCTTGTGATATTGGAAATGCCTGTTAATGGCAAATGCTTTTCGGCGTCCAGCAGCCTTCTGGCCTCGCTTGTTTCATTTAAGCGGTTGCGGACGGCTTTCATATTCGAGCTCGGCTGTAACCGGTCGATTAACTCTTTCCCTAAACTGCTGACGCAATGCTGTTTCACTTTATTCTTCAATTCGTGGTATTGTAATTTTTCAAAAGTCATTTTATTCATATTCTCTGCCTCACTCCAAATAAAATAGCCCGCAAAAGCCTTCCCCACCGCCAAATTGAATTGGGCAGAAAGCTTCCGCGGGCGTTCTATTTCGAACAGGCATAAACAAACTAAACCCTAAAGCAGGCATAGTGTCTTAAGCTACACGAAAATATAGAAATGGAAGCAGTCTTATAGTAGGTATTCAAACAAGTTATGTTTGAAAAAAGGCATTCTTAATAAACTGGCTAAAACCAGAAAAATAAACACCTTATTCAACTAATAACAATTAGTTGACACCTACTACCGACATACTTCACCACACCTTTTTGTATTATGAAATTACTGTAGCACGGAACTGCCAGTCTCGTCAAACAACTTTTGGAATTATTTGTACATTATTTAAGGCTCTTTTCGTATAAATTGTTGTTTTTCGTCTATTAATGTTGTCCGTTGATTTCCGCTCCAGGATGCTCGCTTTCCGCGGGGCGGGCGGTGAGCCTCCTCGACGCTGCGCATCTGCGGGGTCTCACCTGTCCTGCTACTCCCGCAGGAGTCTCGCACCTTCCGCTACAATCAACTCAGTAAATAATAATATATAAAAAGCAACAAACCTTGCGAAAACAGCCTTGTTTATAAAGCTGTTTTTCCAAAAGAAAAGTGCACCTTCTTCATAAGGCGCACTTTCTTTGAATTTGAATCTTACTCAGTTTCCTCTTCAGTTCCTTCTTCTGTTCCTTCTTCAGTGCCTTCTTCTGTTCCCGTATCTTCAGTTTCTTCTGTGTTAGTCTCGTCAGTATCATCTTCATTGTTGCAGCCTGTAGCCACACCTGTAATCATTAAAACTGCCATCATAGCTAATAACCATTTTTTCATTTCCAATTCCTCCTTGGCTGCTATATTTGTTACAGTAGTAATCATAGAAGAATCCGAACGGAAATAGAAGGTCACAATCCATTTTTTTACATTCATTAACCTTCTTTTAAGAAAGTTCATGAAAATAAAACATAGCTTTTTCAAAGAGCGGGACTAAAAGCCCTTCACAAACGGGTACCTTGAAACTCATGATCTAATTTATTTCAGGGTAACTGCTGGCACTCATTCTCCACCGTCGTCCCCTCCATCATCGCTGTCTCCTGTATTACTCTCATCGCCGTTCCCGGCATGATCAGCTTCATCAAAAAATCCTTTAATCGAATCCAGTATATTTTTATTCGTATCTTCACTTTCATTCCAGTGATGTGCATTTAAAAAACTCTCTAAAGTAAATACCTGAACCGCTTGTTTTTTATGTCTGGCAATAAAGTAAAGACAAAGGATTATAATCAGCAAGATAATAATTGTAAGAATCCAGTCATTAATCACCGCAGCCGCCGCTCCTTATTTTTTTCTATAACCGATTAAGTTTTAGTCCCCGTTAGCTCTTTTTTTTGTAAGAGTCTTTTATTTTATGATAGGGAATTAACACAAATGGCTGGTCTGTAGGTGTGAATTGCTCGATTCCATTCTGGTTTTCATCAGGCAAAAAGTATGTTCGTCCCCATTTTTTGATTAACCACCCTTCACAGCCTGCCGGGATCATCCCCAGTTTTCTGCTTTAATATCGTCTAAAAAGGGATAAAACCCTCCAAAAACATTATCGAGAATGCCTATTACCTGGCATGGTTTAATAATCTGAATCCGATACAGTTTCTCTTCTTTGAATACAGATGCCATTGATATTAATCTCCTTCTTAGAAATATTTTATAATCGAAGCCTAGTATAATTGATGTCTTAACTTTACTTCTATTAAACTTCTTTTTCGTGAAAATAACGTATTTTTAGATAAATGGATTCAAATCAACTATACAGCATCAGGGTTTCTCAGTTCGTCCATTTAGCCATCACATCACAGGACAGGCCCCAGCTACTCAACTTCTTTCTTCTTCACATGCTTCATATAGACAAGATTATTGACACCACTTCTTTCACTATGCTTTTGAGGTATACGCATAAACTCTGAAAAGCCCAGTTTTTCATAAAGCTTGATGGCATTTGTATTGGTATCTGCTACCTCTAGATCATATTCGTCAAATGGATTTGAATCCATTATGGATTTTAGCAGTTCTGCCGCCACACCCTGTCCTCTATAATTAACTGATGTTGCCACAAACTCTATTGCACCCATATTTTCAGATATTTGAAAGGGATATTGATTTTTCTCAAATTCTTTTTTGAGAACGATATAAGCAATACTTCCCATAATTAAACCAAGATGCTTTCTAAATTCACTATATTTTAATCTCACTGCAGGTGTATTGTTTGTACAGGCGGCTATAGCTGCAATATGATTGTCATCTGCAGCCGTATAGAAGACCTCAGTATTAAACATATGGGCAAATGTCCTGTAAAGTTTAGCTTTATCCTTTGAAAAGTAATTCAGCCATTGATAAAAGCCGTCTACAAAAATGACACTCATCTCATTTCTTATATTTCCTTTTGCTTCACTAGCAAGAATAATATTCATAGTCTGCCCCTCTATTCTTTGTGGATGTTTCAACTCGATAAATAAAAAACACAAAACTATACACTGAGTTTACCTGGCTTTAATATTAAGAGGATATGATTGGTTTATCAACGAAAGAGGAGGCAATATAAATGAATATGCGTGCAGTATTTATTGATATGGATGGTACACTCCTGAAAGCCTCAAACTGCATTTCCCGCCGAAACATGGAAGCCATTTATCGGCTCATAGATCAGGGAGTCATGGTGTTTCTAGCCACTGGCCGGCACTATGAAGTAACTGCTCCCTACCATAAAGAAATTGGATTGCAAACTCCCATGATCTGTTTGAATGGTGCCTCTATTCACGATGCAGAGACAGGAAGGGCTACGCAAATAAAAACCGTACGATTGAACGAGGAACGCTTTCACCATCTGACCGCAGAAAGTCCATGTAATGTTATGATCCATACATCAACTGGGCTATATTGTAAGGAAACAAATGAAGAAATCGATTATTGGACGAAAGTTGGGCAAATTCCGCCGCAGTATATTGGAGATTTAAGACAGGCTGCTTATCAGGATGTTCTTAAATATAGTGTTCGAACTGGTTCCCCAAGCCAAGAAATATCTGCTTTGTTTAAAACGGAAGCAGCAGTCATCGATTGGAATGACGGGTTTGAGCTGGTTGCTCCCGATGTTTCCAAATGGGCTGCTATCAAAAGCTTACTTAACGAACTTGGAATCAGCCCAAATGAAGTCGCAGCCATTGGAGATGGCCCCAATGATATAGAGATGCTTCGTCATGCCGGTACGGGTGTGGCAATGGGGAACGCCGGCAAACTGGTTAAAGACGCAGCTGATTTTGTTACAGGGCACCACGAAAATGATGGATTAGCTGAGTTTATTGAACGTTATCTTCTTAAATCTTATGCGATTTAAAGTACTTTATAGGTCTTTTTGAAATAAAAAAGACAGGTGTAATTCGTTAACGGGTTCCCATAATGGAGAGAACAATTGAATTAGTATATGAAGCAGACCATTCAGCATATCAATTTGGTCTGTTTTTTTATTGTCATAACAATGTTTGCAATGAATTGACATGGAAAATAACCATCATATTAACAGCAGAATATTCAAATACGACTGAGTGCTTAGAAAATAATTAGTCTATAGCAGGTTAACCTAATAAAGACTATCTTGTATGATTATGTTTGTACTTCGAACCTTTCATAATAAACACAAATCTACTGGAGGAAAATTATTTGATACCTTTTAATACGAAGAAATTATTTTTTTATTCCTCTGTTAATAATTCTTGTAATGCCTATGTTCCACCTCCCTTTTTCTGCACATGCTGCTCAATCGTTTAGAACTGAAGATGTTGATAAATTTGTTACTAACTATATGGAACGTAACGGACTACCCGGTGCATCCATCGTAGTGGTAGAAGATGGTAAATTAGTATATGAGAAAGGATATGGTCACGATTCTGAAGGTATGTCTATAAATGAAAACTCATTAATGAGAATCGGTTCCGCATCCAAATCATTTACTTCATTTGCTGTTTTACAGCTCGTTGACAAAGGGAAAATCCAACTGGATGACCCAGTAATAAAATATTTACCAGAGGTAAAACTTGACGACACACGATGGAAAGAAGTTACAATACGTCAACTAATGAGTCACACATCAGGGATTCCGAATCCGATTATTGTTTCGCCAGCGAGCAGCTTAAAAGCAGGAGTGGAACGTTTATATGATTGGAATCTGCAATCAAATCCAGGAGAGAAACACTATTATAGCAATGCAAACTACTGGCTCTTAGCCCGCTTAGTGGAAGAAGTAAGCGGAGTAGAATTCTCTCAATATCTTAAACAAAAGATATTCTCTCCATTAGGAATGGGTGATTCACTTGCAGCAGTGAACTCTACTGATTTTGTAAAAGGACTGCCTAAAGGATATGTAACAGCTTATGGAACTGCAATACCCTGGACAGAGCTTGTAGCGATGAATATGGGGGCTGGAAGTGTCATATCAACTGCATCAGATATGGGGAAATGGCTTGCTATGCACACGAACGAAGGGAAAAACAGTTCTGGGCAACAGCTTTTATCCAAAGAATTATTGGAAGAATCTTATTCACAGCAGCCTGGCAGCAATAAATATGGACTTGGCTGGTCTTTAAGCTCACCAAGCGTCAAACCAGTCCGAATCTCACATAGCGGTGAAGTATCAACTTATCAAACTCAACAAGATATTGTTCCTGGCAGTGGCTATGCGGTTGCAGTTTTACTAAATAGCTTTACCCCTACTTTAGAACACGCTTATGAGATTAGTTCAGGTATTATCCAATTAGCCGAGGGACAAGAACCTGAATCAAAAGCTCCTTCACCTAAAATAATCGATTTATCACTTGGCATTATCACATGATTTACTTACTTTTAGGAATAAGAGGTATACTGCGAAGTAAAAAATGGTCGAAAAAACGGAAACATCAACCAACTTGGAGATTTATCCTTCGATTAATTCCTCAATTAATTCCAGCATCATTAATCGGATGGTTGTTCTTTATTGTCCCAACATTACAAAATAATAGTTCAACCACAATTGATGCATTTGGTCTTTTTCCTGCTGCAATGGTCTTATTAGCGATTGTTTTCATTATTGGATTGGTTCTTACCGCTTTAAGAATCTATCATCGATTCACCTTAAATAAAGATTAAGGATTATAGAAAATTACACTCAAAAAAAACGCTCAGAATAACTCTGAGCGTTCAGACTGTCGACAAACTCGATGAAAATCGTGCTTGTCTGCAGTCTTTTTTATTTTAAAATAGAAGTAATACAATG
>NZ_JALJRC010000031.1:0-49771 GCF_024519925.1 Cytobacillus sp. Bac17
TGAAGCCGAAAATCAGGAAGCAAAGAGAAAAATGGTCGCCATGACCGCTTCATGAAGCTGAAAACCAGGAAGCCAGTAGAAAAATGGTCGCCATGAGCACTTCATGAATCCGAAAGTCAGGAAGCAAAGGGAAAAATGGTCGCCATGGACGTTTCATGAAGCCGAAAGTCAGGAAGCAAAGGGAAAAATGGTCGCCATGAGCACTTCAGGAAACCGAAAATCAGGAAGCAAAGGGAAAAATAGTCGCCATGGACGCTTCATGAGCCGCAAATCAGGAAACAAACATGAAAAAGTCGTCATGAATCGCTTCCGCCAGCCAGTATTCTTATTTCTTCCGCTTGAGCAGCTGTAAATCAATGTACAGCTGGCATCTTGTGTTAAAGTCATCAAAGTCGATGGATGTTAAATCAGTAATTTGTTTCATTCGGTATTTTAATGTATTGGTATGGATGAAAAGCTGTTCCGCTGTCGGCTTAAGGCGGCAGTTGTTCAATAAATACACTTCAAGCGTCTTCAGCAGGCTGGTTTGGCTTTCCAGGTCTTTTTTCTGCAGCTTCAAAAGGTCTTCATTTACATATTTAGTCAGGCTGTTATGCTGAGCAATAGGTTCTAAATAACGGAATACCCATAGCTTTTTATATTCATACGGCAATTCTTCAGGTGATCCAATGAATTTGGCGGCTTTGATGACCTCCAGAGCCTCTGCATAGCTTTTGCGCAGTTTTAAGATGGAGGAATATTCTCCTCCGATCCCTGCATACACAGTCTGCGGTCTGAATTGGCTAAGAACGGTATTGGTTAATTCATGTGCGTCTTCTGATAGGCTGCCGGGTGCAGGTGAACTGCTGCCGATCATGACGATAATTTCATGCTGGTTTGTAAATATGTGAGCTGGATGGCTGAGGGCATTTGCAAACAGCCGAACGGTTTCATTCAATTCCGCAAATATCTCTTCATCTGCCTGCACGACAGAAAATACATTGATGATAAAGGCCTCAGGGAGGATGATTTTAACATTGGCCGCCTCCCATTTGATCTGATCTTCCGTCTGATAGGTACGATCAATAATCTTTTGATAAAATTGATGTTTTTCTTCTTCCTTGCGCAGTTTTTTCAGGTTTTTCTGATATAATAGCTTTCCAATATGAAAGGAAACATCATGCAGAAAGTTCATTTCGCTTTCAGATAGAGCGTCTTCTATTTCCTGAACCCAAATAAAACCCAGTATCTGCTCTTTATATTTTGCACTTACAACCACGCGCTGGTTAAGGCCGATTTCTTCCATTTTCTTAATTCTAAAAGGCTCAGGAATTGTCTTTAACTGATCAACAATGCCTTCATCCATAAATTTCTCCAAAATGGGTATGGGCCATCTCTTAGAAAATATGGTCTGCTGGTTCGCCAAATCAAAATGTTCAATATAATACGAGCTATAGGCCAGCAGTGAGAATTGTTCATCCTCGATGACAACAGGCTTCTTTAAAAAAGTACTGACCATTTCTGTAATCTCATCTATATCTGTCATATTAAGGATTTTCTCCAGCGGCTGACTCATTAAGACTCCCTCCTAAACATTGCTGTTCTTATTATAGTGAAAAACAATGGGAGGCACCACTCGAATTTTGCCGAAAGAAAAAGGACCGGGCATTTTCTTGGCCCAGTCCTGAAACGTTTAGGTTATTTTAAGGATTTTTCAAAGTCAGCAAATTGTTTTTCGATTTCTGCAGATGGCTTTGCAGTTAGAAGGCTTACCACTATGATGGCAATTAAGCTGGCAGCAAAGCCTGGAATCATTTCATAAAGTACTTCAGATAATCCGGCTTGAGACCAAATGATGACAGTGCTTGCCCCAACAATCATTCCGGCTAATGCTCCCCATCTTGTCATGCGCTTCCAATATAAGCTAAGAATGATAAGAGGTCCGAAAGCGGATCCGAAACCAGCCCATGCATAACCCACAAGGTCTAGAATCGTTTCATTTTTCTCCCATGAAATAATCAATGCAATGATAGAAACTAGTAATACAGATAATCTTCCTATTGTAACCAATTCTTTATCTGTAGCTGAGCGGCGGAAGAACGTTTTATATAAATCTTCCGTCAATGAGCTTGATGTTACAAGCAGCTGTGATGAAATGGTACTCATAATAGCTGCCAGAATGGCTGAGATTAAGAATCCAGTGATGATCGGGTGGAATAAAACCTCGCCAAGAAGAATGAAAATGGTTTCAGGGTCCGCTATTGAAATGCCTGTATCAGCAACATAAGCAATACCCACAAAACCAGTCAGCATAGCGCCAATACTCGAGAAAATCATCCAGCCCATCCCAATGCGGGTGGCTTTCTTGATTTCTTTAACAGAACTGATAGCCATAAAGCGGACGATAATATGAGGCTGCCCAAAATAGCCAAGTCCCCAAGCAAAAAGGGAAATGATGCCTAAAAGACTTGTTCCTTTAAAGATATCAAGGAAAGCTGGATTGATTGTTCTTGCAGTATCAATTGCCGGCCCAAATCCGCCTACATGGAAAAGTGTTACTAATGGTACAAGAATGAGGGCGATAAACATAATCAAACCTTGAACAAAGTCTGTCCAGCTAACCGCAAGAAATCCACCGAATAGTGTATACGCTACTACTACACCAGTAATGATCCATAAACCTGTGTGGTAATCCAGCCCAAAGGTGCTTTGGAATAATACTCCCCCGGATACCATGCCTGATGATACATAAAAGGTAAAGAAAATTAAGATAACTAATCCTGAAATCAGGCGCAGAATTTTGGAAGCATCCCCGAAACGGTTTTCTAAATAACCAGGGATCGTAATAGAATCATTGGCTACCTCAGTATACGTGCGAAGCCTAGGTGCAACATAAAGCCAGTTCGCCCATGCCCCGAGTGTTAAGCCAAGGACAATCCAGGAAGCGCTTAGGCCAGTGGCATACATGGCTCCCGGGAGTCCCATCAGCAGCCAGCCGCTCATATCGGATGCACCCGCACTTAAAGCGGTTACCGCAGGACCCAGTGTTCGTCCTCCGAGCATGTAGTCTGATAGATTGGAAGTCCTTTTATAGGCATAATAGCCAATCCAAAGCATCCCAATCATATACACGGTAATGGATATAATTAATGCATAATCCATTTGTAAGCCTCCTTTTTGTTAGTTTACAAATATTTAGATAAAATAAGCGATGAGAAAGCAGTGGGCTGCTTTCTCATTACTTAGAAATCACAAATGGTTGGTTATTATTATAGCTGTATTTTATTGTTTTGGAAGAAAAATAATTTTAAAGTTTTACTTTTTGAAAATGCCCTTAAAAGCAAAAGCAATATTAGCAGGGCGTTCAGCGAGCCTTCTCATGAAATATCCATACCAGTCCATTCCGTATGGTACATAGACACGCATCTTATAGCCTTGCTTCGCCAGTTCCAGCTGTGTTTTATTCCTCATGCCATAGAGCATTTGGAATTCAAAGCGATCGTTTGGAATGTTATGCTTCTTTGCCAATTCTTTTGTGTACTCAATGATCTGATCATCGTGGGAAGCTATTGCTGTATAATTTCCGTTTAACAGACTTTGCTCAATTAATTTCTTATAGTTTTCATCTACATCTGTCTTTTCAGGAAAAGCATGCTCCGGTGATTCTTTATAAGCACCTTTTACCATTCTTAAAAAAGGCTGATATTTCCCCAAATCCTCGAGGTCCTTTTCAGTCCGATACAGGTAAGCCTGCAGAACTGTACTTACACAGCTGTACTTCTCTTTAAACTGCTTAAACAAATCGATAGTGGCCTGGCAGCGCGGTACATCCTCCATATCAATTGTCACCATAATTTTATGCTTCTCGGCAGTATCAAGAATTCTTGTCATGTTTTTCACAACAAGATCACAATCGATATCCAGACCAAGAGAGGTCATTTTTAGGGATACCTGTGAATCAAGTCCTTCTTTGCTGATCATTTCAATGGTTGAAATACATTCCTCTGTCCGTTCATTAGCCACTTCAACAGAATCAACAAATTCTCCCAAATGGTCCACTGTTACAGAAAGTCCTTGATTATTCAGATCTCTGATAAAGCGGACGCTGCTTTTGAAATCACCCCCGCCAATTAATTTACCTGCCGCAAAACTTCCGCCTCTGTTCTGGGCAATTTTATTCAGTAAGCTATTTTTTGATAAATATAGAAAAAAGTCTCTTGTAATCGCTTCCATTTCTTCGGGCACCTCCAATGGTTATATCTTTAGATTAATCTTACAATTCTGTGACAAGTTACGACAATGTTCATAAAAAACAAAGATTCTATATTTCTATTGTTGACAGAAGACAATGAAAGGCTGCATTTTCCAGACGATGAAACATCTGCTTCAGTTCCAGGCAACTTCCGCTTTCCGTTGTCAATTAATATGTAAGAAAAGTTTCCATATTATTGTTTACATTGACAAGCATTTGTATTTAAATAGTAATATAGTTTTGAATATTTACTTATTTCTGATAACGGGGGTTAGAGAAAATGAGAAAGCAGTTAAAGAAATTTGCGCAATTTACAGCATTGTCCAGTTTGCTTGTCCTCTCTGCATGCGGCGGCAATCAGGCAGCAGGGGATGAGGATGGGGAAAGCAGCGGAGGAGCAGTTAAAGCCGATATTGGAGTTATTTCTTATATCAGCGGGCCGGGTGCAGCTTATGGCGAAGCAATCACAAATGGCTTAAAGCTCGCACAGGAAGAAATCAACGGCAAGGGTGAAGTCGAGATAAACCTTGTTATAGAAGATTCCGCCGGCAAGCAGGATCAGGCATTGACAGCAGCACAAAAGCTTATGAATTCAGAGAATGTGACAGGCATTATCGGGCCTACATTAAGTACAGAAATGAATGTAGTTGGTCCAGAAGCCGATCTGAACGGGGTACCGATTATGGGGACTTCAACAACTGCAGAAGGGATTCCGCAAATTGGGGACTATGTCTTCCGAAACTCGCTGCCTGAAGCATTGGCGATTCCTGCTTCAATAGATAAAGCCATTGAGAAATATGATGCTAAAAAAGTAGCAATTCTATATGGAAATGATGATGTTTTTACAAAATCCGGCTTTGACACGATGAAAAAAGCAGCAGAAGAGAAGGGGCTTGAAATCTTAACGATTGAAACGTTCCAAAAAGGACAATCAGACTATAATGCGCAATTGACGAAAATTAAAGGTTTAAAGCCAGACCTTATTCTGGCCTCGGCTCTATACAATGAAGGTGCAGTCATAATGGATCAGGCAAGGAAAATGGGCATTGATGTCCCGTTTGTAGGAGGAAACGGCTTCAATTCTCCTGAGGTCATCAATATCGCAGGGGATGCAGCAAATGGACTGATTGTGGCAACTCCATGGTATGGTGAAAAAGAAGATGATAAGGTCAAGGAATTTGTCGGTAAGTATGAGGAAGAATACGGCAAAAAGCCTGACCAATTTGCAGCACAGGCTTACGATGCACTATACATTATGGCTGAGGCATTAAAAAATGCGGGTGAAGCTGATCGTGATGCACTTCGTGATGCTTTGGCCGAAATCCAAGGCTTTAATGGAATCCTTGGGGAGTTCTCTTTTGATGAAGAAGGGGATGTCGTAATGGATCCGACCGTTTTGGTTATCGAAGGCGGGGCATTTAAGGAATTTAATTAAGAAAGCTGCAAAAGTGAAGCTCTGGCGCTATCAGTGCCAGAGCTTACTTTTAAGAAAATGATTCATATAAATAAAGTTAGTAGGTGAATACCGTGTTAATTGAACAATTAATAAACGGAATTACCCTTGGCAGCATTTATGCCATCGTTGCACTTGGGTTTACATTGGTTTTCGGGGTGCTTGGCATTATCAATATGGCACACGGAGAAATCTTTATGTTCGGGGCCTTCATTGGTGTTGTTGTCACTTCCACATTCAAAGGGCCGCTTTGGCTGGCCTTTATGGCAGCGATTTTGGTAACTGCCGCAATGGGATATCTGCTTGAGCGATTTGCCCTGAGACCTCTCAGGAATAAACAGGGAGTATCCCATCTGGCGCCATTGATCAGTACCATTGGTGTTTCGATACTGCTGGAGAACCTGTCGCACCATATTTTTGGTCCAGGCAACCATCCTTTCCGTGCTTCTTTTGCGGAAATAAGTTTCCAGATTGGTTCGATAACCGTATATCTTGTGCAGATTGTTATCTTTATCATTTCTGTCCTTCTCATGTACGCCCTTTCTTTTTGGCTAGGCAAAACAAAGGCAGGAAAAGCCTTAAGGGCAACTGCTGAAAATCTTGAAACTGCAAGCCTGCTTGGTGTTGATGTGAAAAGAACGATTACGATGACTGTTATTATCGCATCTGCGATGGGCGGGATTGCCGGGATCCTGGTCGGAATGGCATTTAACTCTGTTACCCCTCAGATGGGATTATCCATTGGGCTAAAAGGACTTGCCATCATCATTCTTGGCGGCATGGGGAATGTCAAGGGAGCGATGGCCGGAGGCCTTATCCTTGGCTTGGCGGAAACCTTTGTCGTTGTTTACGGCAATTCGGGATACAAGGATGCAATAGCTTTTGCGGCAATTATCGTCATCCTTCTCATCAGGCCGCAGGGGTTGTTTGGCCAAAAAATTTCAGCGTAAGAAGGTGAACTCATGCTTGCAGAATTAATAAATCCATATTATTTACAGGTAGCTTCTTTTATATTAATCAACATTATTTTAGGGGTAAGTATATATATTACTCTATCAACTGGTCAGCTCTCGCTTGCCAATGCAGGATTTATGGGGATCGGTGCCTATACATCGGCCCTTCTGACGCTGAACTTTGACCTTCCTATTATTGTGGGGATACTTTCGGGCACTTTATTGGCGGGTTTATTCGGAATCCTTATCGGGATACCGACATTAAGGCTTCAGGGGGTTTATCTCGCCATTGTGACTCTCGGGTTTGGAGAGGTTATCCGGGTTATTTTTGTAAACTGGGAGTCTATGACAAAGGGAGCTGTAGGTTTATCAGGCATTCCTCATATGGGCCGTGAACTGCTGAATACTTTAAAAGAATTTGGCTTTGATCCGAAAATACTTGGACTCCAAAATAACCAGTTTGTATTTCTCGCTATTTTCCTCATTTTGTTAGGGGTTACAATCAGCATAATCACGTTTTTCAGAAGGCAGAACCGCTCCAGAGTGGGACGGGCTTTCGCAGCGATTAAGCTGGATGAAAAAGCAGCAGAGTCAATGGGAATCAATATTACTTATTATAAAGTCCTGGCATTTGCACAGGGGGCACTGGTAGCCGGATTTGCAGGTGCATTATTTGCACATGTTCTTGCCTACATAAGTCCGGCCGATTTTGCCTATCACCGTGCGGTTGAGATACTGATTTTCGCAGTTTTCGGAGGAAGCGAAGTAATTTGGGGACCGGTGTTTGGAGCGCTCTTCTTAACTGTAATGCCCGAAGTGCTCAGGTTTATAAGCGAATACCGCTACATGATTTACGGTCTGATCATTATTATTATGATGGCTGTCCGGCCACAGGGATTAATTGATGTAAATATTTTAAATTGGCTCAAACTTAAAGCATCAAAGAGGAGGCAAAAGCATGGTACTTCAAATCAAAAAAGCATGTAAAAACTTTGGCGGGCTGAGTGCCCTGTCTGATGTCTCGTTCTCTATTAACCGGGGAGAGATCTTTGGGCTGATCGGTCCAAACGGAGCCGGGAAGACAACGATGTTCAATCTGATTACATCGATGTTTACGCCTACCTCAGGCGAGATTATCTTTAATGAAGACAATATCAATGGCTTAAAGCCGCACCTTATCACGAAAAAAGGCATTTGCAGAACATTCCAGAATATTCGCTTGTTTCCCCAGATGACAGCAGAAGAAAATGTGATGGTTGGGGAGCATTGCCGGAGTAAATCCGGGGTGTTCAGCAGTGTATTCAGGACAAAATCACAGCGGAAAGAAGAAGAAAGAATCCGCAGCAAAGCGAATGAACTATTAGAGTTTGTTGGGCTGGGAGGTTTTGCGGATATTGTTTCTGACAGCCTGGCATACGGCCAGCAAAGA
Organism: Cytobacillus sp. Bac17; assembly: GCF_024519925.1. NCBI lineage: Bacteria > Bacillati > Bacillota > Bacilli > Caryophanales > Bacillaceae > Cytobacillus > Cytobacillus sp. Bac17. The sequence continues at coordinate 8,067 of NZ_JALJRC010000031.1, forward strand.
AGGCTGGAAATTGCCAGGGCACTGGCAAGCTCTCCTCAGCTGCTGCTTCTGGATGAACCGGCAGCCGGAATGAACGAAACAGAAACAAGCGAATTATTTCATCTCATCAAAAAAATTCAGGAACAAGGCGTTACCGTCCTGCTGATTGAGCATGATATGCCGCTTGTCATGAAATTATGCGACCGTATTGCCGTGCTAAACTTCGGCAAGAAGATTGCTGAAGGAACACCTGCTGAAATCCAAAATAATTCGGATGTCATCGAAGCCTATCTCGGCAGTGAGGAGGAAGATTTGTATGCTTAAGGTAAACGGGATTAACGCCTTTTATGGAAAAATCCAGGTTCTGAAAAGCATCAGCCTCGAAGTGGAAGAAGGCAGTATTGTTACGATACTTGGCGCAAACGGAGCAGGAAAGACAACGACTATGAAGACCATTTCCGGATTGCTCAAGCCTCAAGCCGGCAGCATTCAATTTCAGGGGCAGGATGTAACGGGACTGCGGCCGGACCAGCTGCTGCGCAAAGGGATTGCCCTTGTTCCGGAAGGCCGCCAGATTCTTTCAGGAATGACAGTGCTTGAAAATCTTGAGATGGGAGCGTACCATCGGAAGGACAATGAAATTGACCAGGATATTAAGAATGTAATGGAACGTTTCCCAATCCTTGAAGAAAGACAGAAGCAGCTTGGAGGAACATTATCCGGGGGCCAGCAGCAGATGCTGGCCATTGCGAGAGCGATCCTCAGCAAACCAAAGCTGCTTCTTCTTGACGAACCTTCAATGGGGCTGGCCCCTCTAATAGTGGCAGATATCTTTAAAATTATTAAAGAAATTAACGAAGCAGGCACAACTGTTCTTCTGGTGGAGCAGAATGCAAGACAGGCACTAAAAATATCCGATTATGGGTATGTCCTGGAAACAGGGAAAATGGTTGCTGAGGGAAGCTCACAAAAGCTCCTGAATGATCCTAGAATCATGGAAGCTTACCTGGGGCGGAAATCAAGCTAACAATAAAAGGCCGAATCTTTAGATTTGGCCTTTTATATTTTTACCAATTGTGCATTATGGTAAAATCGGATGAGAAAAGAATTATTTGTGCAAAAACCGGAGGACAAATGAAAAAGGTAAAGAAGATTTTAAAACGGCTGATCATAATCTTATTAATTCTCGGCGCATTTATGTTTTTAAACAACACCTCCCTGCTTACAAAAGAAAGAAATGATAAGCCGCTGCTTCTCGCCCATAGAGGAATGGCCCAGACCTTTCATATGGAAGGGATAACAGGGGAGACCTGTACGGCTGAAAGAATTTACGAGCCTGAGCATTCCTTTCTTGAGAATACGATTCCTTCCATGGAAGCAGCTTTTGCGGCAGGTGCAGATGCAGTTGAACTGGATATTCAGCTTACAAAGGATGGACAGTTTGCGGTGTTCCATGATTGGACGCTGGAATGCCGGACAAATGCAAAGGGAAATACCAGAGATTATACAATGAAGGAATTAAAAAAGCTGGACATTGGATATGGCTACACAGCTGATAATGGAAAAACCTATCCGTTTCGCGGTAAAGGAATCGGGATGATGCCAAGCCTTGATGAAGTCATGAAAGAGTTTCCGGAAGGAGATTTCTTAATCCATATTAAAAGCAACGATCCCCAAGAAGGAGAAAAGCTTGCTGAATACCTGTCCATGTTTTCAGAAGACAGATTGGAGAAAATATCTGTTTATGGAGGAGACGAACCTATTGCTGCTCTGATAGAAGAAATGCCTGCAATGAGGGTGATGTCCAAGGCAACTTTGAAAGAATGCCTTCTCCCTTATTTAGGAACGGGGTGGACAGGATATGTTCCAAACTCCTGCCATAACACACAGCTTCATATTCCTGAATCATATACAAAGCTGTTATGGGGCTGGCCAAATAAGTTCTTGAATCGAATGGATGATGCAGGCACAAGAGTTATTGTGGTTGCAGGGGACGGGAGCTGGTCGGAAGGATTTGACAGACCGGAAGACATGGAACGGCTGCCTGATGATTATTCAGGAGGCATATGGACAAACAGGATCGACCTGATTGCCCCCATATATAAGAATGAATAGGCGCTTGGTCTGATCCAGGCGTTTTTTAATTTTTTTAATGGAATTATTTAAAAATTTTGTAAAAAGGATTATGATATTAATAGGTTTATTTAGTTTGCCGAAGGATTTTAGTTGTCTTATTATACATATATTATAAATTGCAATTACAGCTTGGGGGACTATAAATGGCGAAAGTTTTAGCATTTCTTAAGCCTTACCGGATAGCGGTGGCAATAGCATTATTCTTAATGCTGACGGAGCTTGCTGTTGAGCTTATTCAGCCATTGCTAATGGCAAAGATCATAGATGAAGGCATCCTTCAGAATAATCTTCAGGAGGTAGTGAAGTGGGGAGGGATTATGCTGGCTGCCTCTTTTGCCGCCTTTGCGGCTGGAGTCATTAATTCCTTTTATGCTGCCCATGTCAGCCAAAGCTTTGGTTTTGATGTAAGGAAAAGATTATATGACAAGGTACAATCCTTCTCTTTTGCCAACTTTAATCTTTTTCCGACATCTTCATTAATTACCCGAATGACTAATGATATTACGCAGCTTCAAAATACCGTTTTTATGAGTCTTCGAATCATGATGAGAGCCCCTCTATTAATAATTGGCGGCCTTATAATGGCTTTTGTGGTAAATGTGAAACTTGCTCTTATCTTATCAGCTGTGGCCCCATTCCTTTTTCTATTTCTGTTTTGGGTAATGGGAAAAGGAGGCGTGCTCTTTAAAGCAGTCCAGGAAAAGCTGGACTCTGTGAACAGCGTCATGCAGGAGAATCTGACAGGGATTCGGCTAATTAAAGCGTTTGTCCGCAGAAATCATGAAGTGAAACGATTTACGCGCACGAATGAGGATCTTAGAGATGGAACGGTTAAAGCATTGCGCCTAATGGAAGTGACCATGCCTGTTTTGCTCTTAATCATGAATCTTAGTATTCTTGGCGTGCTTTGGTTTGGCAGCATACAGGTAAATACAGGGGATGTAAAGGTTGGAGAGATTGTTGCAATTGTTAACTATGCTACCAGGATAACGGCCGCTTTCTCCATTTTTTCCTGGATTATCATGGCATTCTCAAGGGCGCGGGCCTCTGCGAATCGTGTTGCAGAGGTGCTGGAGACTGATGTGGATTTAACAGACAGCTCAGAATCCAGGAATGCCCTTACAGTAAGTCAGGGCAAAATTCTATTTAATAATGTATCTTTTCATTACCCAGGCACTTCTGAGAAGGTACTGGACGGCATCAGCTTTACAATATATCCCGGGGAAACAGTAGCGATATTAGGTGCAACAGGCTCAGGGAAGACCTCTTTATTTCAGCTCATCCCCCGGCTATATGATGTGACCGGAGGAAAAGTTGAAATTGATGGGCATGATGTCAGGGAAATGAAAATGGAGAATCTCCGCAGGAAAATTGGCTTTGTACCTCAGGAAGCCCTGCTTTTTACAGGCAGTGTGAAAGAGAACATTTCATGGGGCAAGGAAGATGCAGTGATGGAGGAAATAACTGAAGCAGCTGTCAATGCACAAATACATGAAACGATTATGAAGCTGCCACGAGGTTATGAAACAAAAGTGGGACAAAAGGGTGTTAATTTATCGGGCGGGCAAAAACAGCGTCTATCCATTGCCCGGGCGCTAGTAAGAATGCCGAAAATCCTTCTGCTTGATGACAGTACAAGTGCACTGGATATGAAAACAGAGGCAAAACTTTTGAGTTCTTTAAAAAAATATACCTGTACAACACTGATTATCACACAGAAAATCAGTACAGCAATGGAAGCAGACAGAATCTTATTGCTTGAAGATGGAAGGCTTCTGGCTGAGGGAGACCACGAGAATCTCCTTAAAACATCGGGATTGTATAAGCGGATTTTTCAATCCCAATCTGGAGAGGAGAACAGAAATTATGCTTAAACAGCTCAAAGAACCTTTCCAATATAAAAAGATACCTCTCGACTTGAATGGTGAATTTACTAAAGGGAAAAAGCCGAAATCTGAGAACATTAATTTCACATTAGAAAGAATCTGGACATACTTGGCCTACAATAAAGGGTTGTTATCTCTTGTTCTATTAATGGTGGTTATCAGCTCAGCAATGGGGCTGCTTGGTCCTTATTTAGTCGGGATGGCGATCGACGAGTATATTGTCACAAAGAACAGCAATGGATTTATTGCCTTACTGATCTGGCTTGGAGTCATATATGTGCTGAACTCGCTTGCACTTTGGTTTCAGAATTATTGGATGATCGGCATCGCACAGGATACTGTATTTACAATGAGAACGAAGCTTTTCAAACATTTGCATAAGCTCCCTATTCCGTTCTTTGACAAGCGGCAGCAGGGGGAACTGATGAGCAGGGTAACAAACGATATTGAAAATGTCAGCTCGACTCTGAACAGTTCAGTGATCCAGGTCTTTTCCAGCCTGCTGACTTTGATTGGCACAGTTTCCGTTATGCTTTGGCTCAGTCCTTTGCTGACGATCATTACTCTGATCATTGTGCCGCTGATGTTTTTTGGAATGAAATGGATTACAGCACGGACAGGAAGGTTATTCAAAGAGCAGCAAAAGAATCTTGGAGAGCTGAACGGTTTTATTGAAGAGACCATATCAGGACAGAGGATCATCAAGACCTTTTCACAGGAAAAGAAAGTTATAGCCGAGTTTCGGGAAAAAGGAGAAAAACTTAGGGGGGCAGGGTTCTGGGCTCAGACATATTCCGGATTTATCCCGAAGCTGATGAATGTTCTGAACAACATGAGCTTTGCCATTATTGCCGGGGTTGGAGGCATTTTTGCCCTGAATGGTATGATTTCAATCGGTGTCATTGTCATATTCACGGAGTATTCCCGGCAATTCACACGTCCGCTTAATGACCTGGCAAACCAGTTTAACACACTTTTATCAGCGATTGCAGGAGCAGAGCGGGTATTTGACATTATGGATGAAGATGAAGAATTCAGAAATGAAGAGCAGCTAAAAGAACTTACCGGAGTAAAAGGCGAGGTAGAGTTCCATAATGTATCTTTTTCTTATGAGGAAGATGGAAATACGGTAAGGGATGTAAACCTTCATGTAAAAGCAGGACAGACTGCTGCTTTAGTTGGTCCGACAGGTGCAGGGAAGACAACAATGATCAATTTGCTCTCACGGTTTTATGAACGGGACTCAGGCCTTATATTAATTGACGGTGGAGATATAGCCAATGTGAAAAAAGAAAGCCTGAGGAAGCATATGGGTTTTGTGCTGCAGGATTCCTTTCTATTCCGCGGCACTGTGCGCGAAAATATCCGCTACGGCAGGCTGGAAGCCTCAGATGATGAAGTGGTGGAAGCGGCTAAGCTTGCCAATGCCCATTCCTTTATCATGAAACTTCCTCAGCGGTATGAGACAGTGCTGAGTCAGGACGGAAATGGCATAAGTCAGGGGCAGAAGCAGCTTCTTTCCATTGCACGTGCATTTCTGGCTAACCCGGGCATTTTAATTTTGGATGAAGCAACAAGCAGCATTGATACAGTGACAGAGCTTAAGATTCAGGATGCCCTTCAGGAACTGATGAAAGGCAGGACCAGTTTTGTCATTGCCCACCGTCTGAATACGATTCAGAAAGCGGATAAAATTTTTGTTCTTGAAGAGGGCAGGATTATTGAGGAAGGTACTCATGATTCTCTGCTTGAACAGGAAGGCTTTTACTATCGGCTTCACGGTAAAGCGGCAGTGGGTGCTAATGCTTGAAATGACAGTTGGATGCAAAATGGGTATATGGCCAGCAGGGATGCAAAAGGCGGACTTGATTAATATCAAATCCGCCTTTTTGCTTATCTATAAAATGACATTCTTTTCCTTAGCTTCTTTTAGCCAGTCAGGGAATTCATTCAGCAAGAGGTCATAAAGTTCGTTATCAGAAATGGTCTCGATATCTTTAATGTGGAAAAAGTTTGCGTTATCGATATAGCGGCCATCCATTTCATCCAATTTTTCCAGTACTTCAAAGTTTGAATCGCCTATGCCGACAAACTGCCAAAATAATGGTTTATCAGAGGATGCTGTAACCGGCTTTTTGATCGTTCTTTTACAGCCCCCATCATTAATGAAAACAATGAAGGCAGGGTCTTTACTAGGATCTTCTGTGGTATATTTCTGAATGACATCCTCCATTACTGGCGGTTCATCATTTCTTCCGAATTTGTGAATCAGATCATTATTTAATATATATTGATCCACATATCCTTCAAAGTCATGTTCTGTTACCGGCTTCAGCCTGGAAAATTCATTATCATAGACCCAAATATCAAGTGCACCGTCATCATCAAATTGGCTGGCAACTGCTAAGATTCTCTCCACAACCCTTTGGACAGTCCCGTTTTTATATAACTTGCGCATGGAGCCGGAAATGTCCAGTACAAGTCCAACTCTGGCAGTAACATTTGTCAGGTTCTTTTTCTGCAGCACAATTCCAGCAGATTTTTTCAATAAACTAATAGAGCTCATTACTCTGAATCCCCCTTTAATCATATACCGAAAATTTACCATATTGGGAGACTATTAGCATTTAATTTGCATCTTAATTCGAGAATTTCATGGCAAAGTCGATGAGCATTTTTTCATATAAATGAATGGAATGCGGCAGGACATATTCATTATCACCGTGCCAGTTCATGCCGGTTGGGCCAAACTCGATAGCTGGTATCCCGTAATTGGCAAAGAACACAGTATCAGCAGAACCATGCTGTCCAAAGAAAACGGCTTTATCTTCTGTGTGTTTTTCAACAATAGGTTCAAGCATTAAGATGAAAGGATTGTCTCTGGCTGTCACAAGCGGCTTGCTGAACATATTCATAATTATTTCTCCATCTGTGATATTCTCGATTTGTTTGATGATCTCTTCATGATCCTGTTCAGGCAAGTACCGGATATCATACGACATGATACATTTTTCAGGCACCTTATTATAAACATCTCCTCCAGTTATTTTTGCCAGATTAATCGAAGGCTGCGGAAAGAATTCAGACGCTTCTTTTGCAAAAGGCAATTTTAATAGTTTTTGATGTACTTCGAAAGCCTTTTCAATGGCATTGACTCCTTCCCATGGACGGCTGCCGTGGGCCGGATCTCCGTCTATCTGGATGTCCAGCCTGATAACTCCTTTTGCTTCCAGCGCAATTCCGAGCTGAGTCGGTTCAGAACAAATGACAAAATCCCCGCGATACCCCTGTTCTGCTAAATACCCGGAACAATTAAAACCGCCGATTTCTTCATCTGATACAATTTGAAGCTGAATTTTTACGCCAATTGGCTTATTGCAGAGTTCTTTTACTGCACACATCATGGCCGCAACCCCGGCTTTCATATCTGCTGCCCCGCGTCCATATATTTTATCGCGGAGTTCTACAGGAATGAACTGTTCATCCTTTCCTGAGACAACATCCACATGCCCATTAAAAATAACGGTCTGATCACCGCTTCCAATTTCACAGACTGCCATTTTATATCCATTATTTTCAATTATTCTAGAAGGAAGGTCGTGACCCGACAGCCATTGATGACAATATTCAATAGCCTGGTTTGCTCCTTCCTTTGAAGAGCTATTAATAGCAATGAGATCTTTCAGCAAGCTTTCAAGCATGTGTCAAAGGTCCTCCTTTAATGCAGCAATAATTTACACAGTACTATTCCTATTCCCGCTTTGGCCGGATGAAAACAGCCTTATTAATGATAGTCCGATATTTTGTGAAGAATTAGTGAAGTATATTGCGAAAAGGGATGGAAAGAAGTATATTATAAGTGAGGAAAGTTAGTGAAGTATTTCACAAATAACTTCACGGCAGCAATCTTTCCTCTCGAGAGCTGGCCGGCTTTTAAATTCCCTGATAGGGAAAAATTTTTAAATGAATATGTGAAATTCCTCACAATAATAACGTGGAGATGATTATCATGAAATGGTGGAAAACTCCTAAGACAGCAGTCGTGTGGACAATATTAAGGGTTTGGCTTGGTATACAATGGCTGGAAGCAGGATGGCATAAGGTAGCAGGCGGATTTAATGCAGGTGGGTTCATGCAGGGGGCCATAGCACAAGCCGCTGGCGACCATCCGGCAGTGCAGGGCTGGTATGCGGGCTTCCTGGAAAATGTAGCATTGCCAAACGCAGATTTATTCAGTACTTTAGTTGCATGGGGTGAAGTCCTCGTTGGAATTGGACTAATACTTGGAGCAGCGACCATTCCGGCATTAATCGCAGGAGCTTTCATGAATCTAAATTTCCTATTAGCAGGAACAACAAGCACTAACCCAATACTATATACAGCAGCAATCATCCTTCTATTTACAGGTGCAGGTGCTTACTGCTGGGGTGTTGACAGATTCGCCATCCCCTATATTAAAACAATGATAAAAGGCGGTCACGGAATAGGCAAAAAAGAAGCACACACTCACTGAGCAGAAATATGAAAAGCAGGAACCTGAGGTTCCTGCTTTTTTTGTCCTTTAATAATAGAAAAGCATAGAATTCTGAATGCCGATAAATGTCTAGCTCCAGTGCCTGCCCCCTCGAGGTCACAAGCTTGTCTAGCTGCGGCTCCTAGGGACGTCATAAGCCATTTCCTTTCAGAAGGAAGAACGCCTTCTTACAGGAACCGATTATGCCTAAGGCCCGCAGGATGCGGGTTATGCAGACGTTGCCACAGGACGTGGCATTCTTAGTCTGCGCTCCTTCATGGGCAAGGCGCTTCCGCTTTTCTATTTAGGCTAGCGTTTTTGTCTGCTCTTTGCCCGCTGATCAGCAGCCTTGGAACGTGCCATTGCCTCGAGATCATCATGATCGGCAAGTTCGCGGTTAAATTCTACGTCGATGCCGTCAGATTTCATGTTTTTTGGTACTTGTGGAAGTGATGATTTGTTTTTATCACGAGTTTTATGTCCATGTGCACGGCCCATTGCAAATAACCCCTTTCAGCAATAAAGGTGCGGAAACTAATTGTTTCCGTACCTTTATCATGTGCCTTTAATAGGGATGGTATGGGTGGAAATTAATGTTTTGACTGTCTGCCTGCAAATCCGCCTGCTTTGTCAGCTCTTTTGAATTCTCTTGAATAAGTTACTTCCTGCATGCTTGATAAAGTGCTTTTGGATTTGTCTTTTTTCTTTTTGTCCACTTTGTATCATCCTTTCAGAATAAGGTTCACACTTCCCTTATTTTTCCCTTATTTGAAAAAAATGATACAAATTTCATTTATAAATATCGCTAAGAGCTGCCTTTAATTCTGGATATAAAAATTCATAACCGAATGACTGCAATTTTTCAGGAAGTACTTTTTGCCCCTCTAATACCAGGGTACTCATCTCTCCAAGAGCTATTTTTAGAGCAAAGCCCGGAGCAGGCATCCAGTGCGGGCGATTAAGGACTTCTCCAAGTATTTGCCCAAATTCCTTCATAGTCACAGGATAGGGCGATGTGAAATTTACGGGACCATGAAGCTGTTCGTGTTCAATGCAAAAAAGGATTCCGCTTACGGCATCATCTAAATGAATCCAGGAAACCCATTGGCTGCCTGATCCGACAGTCCCTCCCGCAAATAATTTATAAGGAAGGGCCATTCGCGGAAGAGCACCATCGTTTTTCTCAAGAATGATTCCAAACCTGCAGAATACTGTCCTGACTTCAAATTCTTCTGCTTTGGCTGCCTCTTCCTCCCAGCGTCTTACTGTTTCAGCCAAAAAATCAGTACCGCTTTTCCTGGAAGATTCGGTGAAAGTTTCAACCTGGGAAGTGCCATAGTAACCAACGGCGCTGGCATTTATAAGTGTATACGGCTTTTCTTCAAGGCGGCTGATAATCCGGCGAACTTCCTTCGTGGCTGTAATGCGGCTGTTTAATATCCGTTTTTTGCGATCTTCCGTCCATCTTCCACTGTTAATGGACTCACCAGCCAGGTTGATAAACACGTCAATGCTTTCCAGAACATCTTCCGGTGAATCATCATCGTTCAGCCATTGTACATAATTCAGATTTTTAGAATGCTGCTTATGAGATATATTTCTCGTTAGAATAAATATTTCATGTTTTTTCTCCAGTAATTTTTTCACCAAGGCGTTTCCAACAAAGCCAGTTCCGCCTGCGATGGCTATTCTCATGGGCGATTCCCCCTTTCAAGTGCAAATACCTTGTTACAGTTTACGACGTTCTCTTTCAAAATCCTTTTTTGATAAGGCTGTTTTCGCAGGGTTTGTTGCTTTTTGTATATTATTTATTGAGTTTATTGCAGCAGGCGGTAAGACCCTGTCGAAGAGACTCACCGCCCGTGCCCCGCAGAAAGCGAGCAGCCTGGAGCGGAAAACAACAATTAATACGAAAAGAGGCTTTGATTATGTTACATTTAAGAAAAGAGGTGGAGAAAATGCCGATCATTACGAAAATCACATTTCAGAAAAAAAACACAGACCGCTACAATATATATATGGATTATGGGAAAGGTGAAGAATATGCATTTAGTGTGGATGAAGATGTATTAATAAAACATCAGCTCAAAAAAGGAATGGAGCTTGATGAATTTTCACTAAATGAAATTGGCTATCAGGATGATATCCGGAAATCCTATAACATGGCTATTCAGTATTTATCCAGAAGGATGCGCTCAGAAACCGAAGTCCGCAAACATTTAGCTGACAAAGAAGTTGAAGAACCGGTTATTCAGGAAGTTGTTCACAAATTGTATGATTACAAATTTTTGAACGATGAAGAATATGCAAAAGCTTTTGTGCGTACACAAATGAACACATCAGATAAAGGGAAAGGTTTAATCCGCACTGAACTAAAGGAGAAAGGGATATCCCCTAAATTAATCGATAAGGCGCTGGAGGTGTATTCAAGGGAAGCTGAATTAAGTACAGCAATAAGGCTGTGTGAAAAGCATGCACAGAAATATGGCCGTGATTCATCAAAGATCCTCAAACAAAAACTGGAGCAGATGTTAATGCGTAAAGGTTTTAATTTTGACATCATTCAAGAAGCAATATCTGAAACGGAGATTGAAAAAGAAGAAGATGAAGAATTGGCTGCCCTAAAGTATCAAGCGGAGAAAGCTAAGAGGAAATATGCTAATCTTCCTGAATTTGAATACAGGCAAAAAATGAAACAAACCTTATTTAGAAAGGGCTTTTCGTTTGATTTAATTGATCGATATTTAAGTGATGAAGAATAACACATGGAAGCCCATGTGTTATTTTTTAGATTCAATTACAATGGACTCTTCATTCAAATTATCCAGAATCATTACTGCCACTTCTTCAGGAGAACGAAGCCTGGATTTGTTTTTGATATGGTCGCTTTCATCCCAGAAAGAGGTATCCATTCCGCCCATATAAACGGCTTTAACTTTAATATCCGTGTCTTCGAGTTCTTTCTGAAGGCTCTCTGTAAACCCTCTTACAGCAAACTTGCTTGCTGCATACACAGATTCATTTACTTTTCCTTTTAAGCCAGCAGTCGAAATGATGTTCATCAGCAAGCCGCCGTTTTTTTCTTTAAAATAAGGCAGAACAGCCTGAGTCATATAAATAGTGCCCAGCACGTTTGTTTGAAGCATTTCCTGTATTTCCTGCTCTCCAAGACGTTCAAATGGCCCAAAGTGTCCAACTCCAGCATTGTTAATTAAGCCGAAAAGTTCATGGCTTTGGATTTGCGTCATCAAGCTGCTGATCTCCTGGAGTTTTGCAATATCTAATGTAAAGGATTGAGCGCTTCCGCCAGCTTCATGAATCTCCTTTTCCACGCTTTGCAGTTTGTCCAAAGTCCTTCCTGTTAAAATAATATGGAATCCTTGTCTGGCAAATAATAAAGCAAGCTCTTTGCCTAATCCGGACCCCGCGCCGGTAATGATGACGGACTTCATATGTTTCCCTCCTTTGAAGGTCTTTTAAACACCATTTTAACAAAAAAGTTCAATACTTGTGAAATAGCATCAAAACAAAAGGCAGGACCCTTTTCTAAACAGGCATTTTCTCATATACTTAGTTATGTCGAACCGGAAATCAACGGGCACATTAAAAGACTAAACAGAAGTTTCAAGAATTAACCAAAACAATATACGATTATCTAGAGAAAGTAAGAGGGGTTAATATGCAGGAGAAAAGGTACAGTACAATGACTACGTATGAGCTTCAGCAAGAAATTGCCAGCTTAAATGAAAAAGCAAGGAAAGCGGAACAGATGGGTATGGTAAATGAGTTTGCCGTACTTGAGCGCAAAGTAATAATGGCGAAATCCTACCTGCTCAATCCTGATGATTTTTCCCCTGGTGAAATTTATGAAATCGATGGAGATCCAGGAGTTTACTTTAAAATTGAATATATGAATGGCGTGTTTGCCTGGGGATTCCGGCTAAATGGAAGCAAAGGTGAAGAAGCTTTGCCGATCTCCATGCTGAAAAAACTGGAAGAAAGAGGATGAAGTAAACCATCCTCTTTCTGATTTTAGTGCAGTCTAACTCACTTTATGAATTTTTGCGAATCTGCCGTTTTAAAATAATGAGGTCTTGAGTTTGCTGGGTCTCACCATTTACTTGTGAATGTGCACGTTTAGGCCTAAAGTGCGGTGAAGTAAATGGACTGGAATAAGGGTTATCCCCAAAAAAGTTTTTGCTGTTTCCCATAACCAAGCCCTCCTCGTATTTTAAAATTCTGGTGTGTCACTTTCGCGGTTTGATGAAGCTCTCATTCGTTCCTGAGGGTGCGTATTAATTGTGCCATCAGCCCGGCGTGAAGCATATTCTGCTTTAGCCCGCGGCTCCCCCTCCAATTTTATATTGTTTTGATTTGGGAAATTTCTCGCTTTATTGCGCATAAGCAGCCTCCTAAACCGGAATAAGAGCGTGAACGGCAACTTAGCCAATCACGTAATACTATTATTTGTTTTTTTCGAAAGGCTATGATGGATACTGGTTATTAATAAATGGTAATGAGGTGACTTTTATGAATGAGTACCAGCAAAAGCTTTATGAGCTTTTATTGGAAAAAAACAAAATGCTTTCAGCAAGCCAGGCCCAGACATGGATTGAACTGCTATGGGAAGATTTTGAAGCAACTTATGCCAAGGCTGGCAGAGAATATAAAGGTGCTGAAATGACAGAAAGAATCGTAAGGCAATGGGTAGAAAACCACGGAAGCAGGCTCCATGAATTTGTTGCCAATAATCCTAAATACAAACATTTACTCGAACAGGACAAAAATGCGCTGAATTGAAAACAGGCTGCCTATTTAGCAGCCTGTTTTCATTAGCCAGGAATGATATCCAGTTTTTTTCGAAGTTTTTCCTCACTGAAAATCCAGCCTGTATAGGATGATTGAATGTTAAACTCCCGATCGAGCTGGACCACGGCTACAAATGGATAATGTCCATTGCTCCGGTAGCGGAGGTCAATGAATCGAACTTCATAATAATCATCATATTCATCCACTTCCCAGCGGTAAACAGGTGAGAAGGATAGGAATGCTGATAGATTTTTGTCTTTCTTCGCGGCTTCAATTACAGGTGTTTCAGGAACAGGAACGCGGTTAAATTGATCGAGAATCCTCACATGGTTTTTAACAGCACGCCCAACGAAAAATTGCTGCTTGCTCATCACGGCAACTCGCCATTGATTGAATTTCATAGTTGGGGCAATGATGATTTCTGTGGCATCCGGTATAATTACTTTTACAGCTCTCAGCACACTTCTCTGAGCTGCGAATCGAAGAAGATAATACACGACAATAATGCCATAGATAATTAAAAATGTATAACCAGGATGAGCCCCGAAGGCCCAGATAAATAATCCTGCGACATGGATCCCAAAAATAAATGGGTCAAATGTGTTAATGATTCCCAAAGCTACCCATTTGGAAGAAAAGGGCCGAAGTGCCTGAGTTCCATAAGCATTAAATATGTCTACAAAAACATGCAGGAAAACAGCCAAAAAAGTCCACAGCCATAAATGAAGCAAATCTGCTGTTGGAAAAAATGGGTAAACAACTGCAAGTATGGCAAGAGGCCAAAGCAGCACAGCCGGTATGGAGTGGGTAATTCCCCTGTGATTGCGAATATAAACGGCATTATTTCTTAGTTTTAAAACAGTATCTATATCTGGTATTTGTGAACCGACTATGGCTCCAATCATGACACTTGTTGCTGTAGCAGAACTTTCAGCAACAACGGGGTCAAGAGTGGCAATGCCGCCAATCGCCAGCCCCATAACTACATGTGTGCCGGTATCCAAGAGGAAAATACCTCCTTCCTTGGGACATGATTCTTGTGTTTGATTTAATCTATAGCGGACTTGATGCCGCTTTTTTAGTGTACCAGCAAATTTCTTGTATTAACAGCTGAATATGGGTACCTTTAAAGGAGTTGATGAATAATGTTCAATCATCAAGAACTAAGGATTAAAGAAGCGACTGTACTAATATATTCCCATATTTTCCGATTGTTTAACATCAGGAGGATTAAAAATTGAAAGAAGTTAATCAAAATACGATTGAATCAGTTGATATAAATGGTTTTCAAGATGATTTGCTCAGGTGGTTTGAAGCTGAGCAAAGGGATTTGCCATGGAGAAAGGACCAGGATCCTTACAAGGTTTGGGTTTCCGAGATTATGCTTCAGCAGACGCGGGTGGATACCGTAATTCCTTATTTTCATCGCTTTATTGAACAGTTTCCGACTGTAAAGGATCTATCTGAAGCAGACGAAGAAAAGGTATTAAAAGCCTGGGAGGGTTTGGGCTATTATTCAAGAGCAAGAAACCTTCAGGCGGCCGTCCGGGAAGTCCATGAAAAATATGGCGGAAGAGTTCCAGATACACCAAAAGAAATTTCTTCATTAAAAGGAGTAGGGCCTTATACAGCAGGAGCAATTCTCAGTATTGCTTACGGAATACCGGAACCAGCTGTGGATGGCAATGTCATGCGGGTCCTTTCGCGTATCCTCTCTATCTGGGATGATATCGCCAAGCCTTCTTCCAGGAAGATCTTTGAGTCTTCCGTCCGAAAATTAATTTCACATGAAAATCCGTCCCATTTCAATCAGGCCCTTATGGAGCTTGGCGCATTAATTTGTACACCAACGTCACCTTCATGCTTATTATGCCCGGTGAGAGAACATTGTACTGCTTTTTATGAGGGGACGCAGCATGAGCTGCCCGTAAAAACTAAAACAAAGAAGCAAAGAAATGTCCAGTTAGCAGCAGCTGTCCTCATAGATGATCACGAAAGAATTTTGATACACAAAAGGCCTGAAAAAGGCCTTCTTGCTAATCTCTGGGAATTTCCGATGGCAGAAATCAATATTGCTTATGTAAGCGACAAAGAGCAGATGAAAGATGTGTTCAGCACACAATTTGGCGCCGAAGTGGAAATACAAGAAATGACTGGTCAGATTGAACACGTTTTTTCCCATCTAACATGGAACATAAATGTGTATAAAGGAAAAGTAATAATACTTGAAGAAGAAAAAAATGATTTGAAATTAGTCAGCCTTGAAGAAATTAAAGAATTTCCTTTTCCGGTTTCCCACCAGAAAATATGGAAGCAATATTTGGATAGCAGAGGATAGAAAAAGGAGGCGTGCCCCCTTTTTCTATATGATTAATCGTAGCTTACCCGGGTTCCATGCGTATAATCAGCTTCCTGTCTTTTCAAGCCGCCGCGGTTTTCTATTTCTTCGATGATTTCCCTATGGATGGTTTGGCCCTCAGCATTTAAATAAGGCATGATCTGCTGAAATGAATGATGGTAAAAAGCAAGCTCACTGTCCTTCCAGTCTGATTTTGACATCATAGAGAGCTCTGTCATATCACGTCCGACAAACAATTGCCATCTTCCTTTCCTTATTTGGATTACAAATAGTGTTTTAATTCGAATTGCCATATATACATGGAAAAAGCTAAAATGAAATCGGTAAGGGGTTTTATTTAGGCTGTTTTTTAAAATTTTGGTGCTGTTAAATTCAAACAAAGTTTAACATGCAGAGTTGGTTAGAGCGGAGGACACTTGCACCAAACTAGAGAGAACAGCTTAATTTTTAAATTCCCGTTATAACAATCCCTAAAACAGTTTGGAACAGGAATACATAACAGAAAGGAAACTGAATCATGACACAAAAAGTAGCACTGATAACAGGAAGCAGCAGAGGAATTGGAAAGGCAACGGCCATCAGGCTTGCCAAAGAAGGCTATGACATTGTCATCAATTACGCACGCAGCAAATCGGCTGCAAATGAAACAGCAGCCGAAATTGAGGCACTGGGAAGAAAAGTCCTGGTTGTAAAAGCAAACGTAGGTGACGTAGAAAAAATTAAAGGGCTTTTCCAGGAGATTGAGCGTGAATTTGGAAGGCTGGATGTGTTTGTAAACAATGCAGCATCCGGTGTACTGCGCCCGGCAATGGAACTGGAAGAATCCCATTGGGACTGGACAATGAATATTAACAGCAAAGCTCTGCTTTTCTGCGGACAGGAAGCTGCAAAGCTGATGGAGAAAAATGGCGGCGGAAAAATAGTAAGCATCAGCTCCCTGGGATCGATCCGCTACCTGGAAAACTATACGACTGTGGGGGTTTCAAAAGCCGCATTAGAAGCATTGACACGCTACTTGGCTATTGAACTGGCTCCCAAAAATATCGTCGTAAACGCTGTTTCAGGTGGTGCAGTTGATACTGAAGCTTTAAAACATTTCCCTAACCGTGCAGAGCTTCTCGAAGAAGCAAAGACCAAAACTCCTGCAGGGCGTATGGTGGAAATTGAAGATATGGTTAATACAGTAATGTTTTTGATAAGTGAGGATTCCAGCATGATCCGCGGCCAAACGATTATTGTGGATGGAGGCATTTCACTGCTTGTTTAATGAGAAAATGGATATATTTGGTATTTAAAAAAGTTGGATAGTTTCCTCCGCTCTCGGTTAAATTAATGAGCGTGGAGGTGATTATAATGGCTAAACAACCAAACCAAACTCAAGCTGGAACTAACGTTCAAGAAGTGAGACAACAAAACGCACAATCTGCTGGACAAGGCCAATTCGGAACTGAATTTGCCAGCGAAACAAACGCTGCTGAAGTAAGACAGCAAAACCAGCAAGCTGAAGCTCGTAAAGGTCAAAATGCCGGCAAACAAAGCCGCTAATAACATTTAAAGAAAGAAACCGCCTTTTAAATGGAAAGGGCGGTTTCTTCTTTTTTGTGCGGATTAGAATTAAAGTCCCCAGTCAATTTTTTATCTCTGATCATCACTTCGACAAAACTTCCATAAAGTCAACATAACTAGTCAAAGGGTTAAAAAAAGGTGCATCGAAATATAAAGATAGGAAAAATAATGGGGACGGTGAAACAAACATGGAGAACTTTAACAGTTTAGTTTCAGAACAGATGAAAACGATGGAAAAGCTTCTTTATCTTCAAAGTGAATTGGAACGCTGCCAAGAGATTGAAGAAGAATTGAAGGCAATTCAGCAGGAAACGGAGCTTGAAAGTGTACAGTATGAGATTGCAAGGATGAAAGAAGAACTGAAAGAAATTCATCGTATATTTGAGGAACAGACCGAAGAGGTCATCCGCTCCTATCAGGAAGTAAATGTAACTGTTTAAAAATAACTTTCCTTCCCTAAATCCATCTGTTCTTCTATACCTATAAAATCAGCTATATATCCTTTTTTTAAAGCCGTTGATACATTTCAATGGCTCTTTGTTTTAAAAATTTCCTTTTACCGTTATAATAGTAGAAAACAGGAATCGTACTTTGTTGCCTTTTTCTTTTGGATAGTATTGAGTCATGCTGTGCAGTAAACGCCGGCATGAAGGGGAGGACGCCTATTAAATGGCGCCAAAAAAAGTATTTTCAGGTTGCAAAGCTTCCGGAATGGAAAGTAGGGGAAAAAAATGGCGGTACCCATCGAAGGCGAACCAATGCAAATACACAGCTATAAACATAATGGGCATATCCACCGCGTCTGGGAGGAAACAACCGTATTAAAAGGGACACAAAATTTAGTGATTGGCGGAAATGACCGGACAATCGTAACAGAATCTGACGGAAGAACATGGGTGACAAGAGAGCCAGCCATTTGTTATTTCCATTCACAGCACTGGTTTAATGTGATTGGAATGATTCGGGAAGATGGTGTTTATTATTACTGCAATATCAGTTCACCATTTATTTTTGACGGAGAAGCGTTAAAGTATATTGATTATGATCTTGATATTAAAGTGTATCCGGATATGACATTCAATCTGCTTGACGAAGATGAGTATGAACGGCACCGTCAGGAGATGAATTATCCCGATGTAATTGACAGCATCCTTAAATCGAATGTTGACAATCTCATCCATTGGATCCGTCAGAGAAAAGGACCTTTTGCACCCGACTTTATTGATATATGGTATGAACGTTATCTTACTTACAGACGCTAAAAAATGGCTGAATGCCGAAAAAACGCCTGTTGGACCTTGAGTCAGCAGGTTTTTATTTTTGTCCAGATCTGCATGATTACCAGGTTTAGGGGTAAGTTTAAAAAAATAATTGGAAATATCGGCTGATAGTCCAATATAAAAAAGCTGCATGATGAAGAGAGGGGGAGCGATCCGGTTGGACAGTATAAAGAGATATTTGAAATTCGTAAAGCCGTATCGGCTTCAGATTATCGGAACCATTATAATAGGCATCATTAAATTTGCCATTCCACTTTTGATTCCGCTTCTGATTAAGTATGTAATTGATGATATTATTGGCAATGAGGCATTAAGCCAAAGCGATAAGACCAGCACACTTTTAATGGTTATGGCTGTAATGATTGCTTTATTTGTCATCGCCCGTCCGCCAATTGAGTATTACCGCCAATACTTTGCCCAATGGGTGGCAAGCAAAATTCTATATGATATCCGGGATAAGCTTTTTACCCACATTCAAAAGCTAAGCTTCCGGTTCTATGCAAATACAAGAACAGGGGAAGTCATCTCCAGGGTCATAAATGATGTTGAGCAAACCAAAACATTCGTAGTAACCGGTTTAATGAATTTATGGCTTGATGTGGCAACTATTTTAATAGCAGTTGTCATTATGCTGAATATGGATGTTACGTTGACGATTGTGTCTCTGCTTTTATTTCCATTTTATGCTTTTTCAGTCAAATACTTTTTTGGGAACCTCAGAAAGCTGACAAGGGCCCGTTCTCAGGCTCTTGCAGAAGTACAGGGCTATCTGCATGAACGTGTTCAGGGGATGGCAGTTGTTAAAAGCTTTGCAATTGAAGATTATGAGCAAACCCAATTTGATGCGCAAAATAAAAATTTCCTGACAAAAGCGATCGACCATACGAAGTGGAACGCAAAGGCATTTGCAGTTGTTAACACCATTACAGATATTTCACCGCTTTTAGTAATTGGCTATTCAGGATACCAGGTTATCCAGGGGGAAATTTCTCTCGGTGTCATGATGGCGTTTGTCGCTTATATAGATAGATTGTACGGCCCGCTGAGACGGCTTGTTAACTCATCAACAACCTTAACTCAATCGATAGCATCCATGGATCGAGTATTCGAATTAATTGATGAGAAATATGATATAGACGATTCTTCTGATGCAATCCAATGCCGGAATGTTAAAGGGCATATCCAATTTGAAGAAGTAAGCTTTTCTTACAATGAGAATGAGCCTCCAGTATTAAAGAAAATAAATCTTGATGTATCAGCAGGGGAGACAATTGCCCTTGTTGGGATGAGCGGAGGAGGGAAATCCTCATTAGTAGGACTGATTCCGCGTTTTTATGATGTCAACGAAGGCAGAATCCTGCTTGATGGCACTGATATCCGTTCATTTAAGGTAAGGAGCCTTCGCGATAAAATTGGCATGGTGCTTCAGGATAATATTTTGTTCAGCGAATCGGTTAAAACAAACATTCTTCTCGGCAAACCCGGTGCCAACGAGGATGAAGTAATTGAAGCTGCCAAGGCTGCCAATGCCCACGAATTTATTATGAATTTGCCTGAAGGTTATGATACCAAGGTAGGCGAGCGCGGTGTGAAGCTCTCGGGAGGGCAAAAGCAGCGGATCGCCATTGCGAGAATTTTTTTGAAAAACCCGCCGATCCTTGTGCTGGATGAAGCCACTTCAGCCCTTGATTTAGAGAGTGAACATCTGATACAGGAAGCATTAGAAAAATTGGCTAAAGACCGCACGACTTTTATCGTGGCTCATCGCCTTTCCACCATCACTCATGCGGATAGAATTATCCTGATAGAGCATGGTGAAATTTCTGAAGCTGGAAGCCATGAGGAATTAATGAAAAAACAAGGTAATTATTATAAGCTTTTTCAAGTTCAGCAGCTTGAAAATTAGGTTTAAAAGCCGGCTCTATTACAGGGCCGGCTTTATTGTGCGCTTTTTTATAGCAATGCGTTAAATTACTATAGTGTTAAAACAGCTGCCGGCAAATAACGGTCATTAATCTCCATCTTTTTCATAAATATTAGTAGGATATTACTTACAAAATCATGTCTAAAAATATATAATGTTTACTATATTTAAATAATTTAGAAAAATAAGTAGACTTAACCAATCTTTTTTTATAGAATGAAAAAAAGATAGTGACCTAAGGTCCAATATTGTTAAAAATGTCCCATTTCATAGAAAAGGACGTTCAAGAAAGGAGTATCCGTGTGACTCAAGCTCCAGTTTTAGATGTAAAGCAGCTGAGGACTTCCTTTTTTTCTTCAGATGGAGAAGTTCCCGCCGTTGACGATATCAGCTTCTCGGTTAACAAGGGTGAAATTCTTGGAATTGTAGGTGAATCGGGCTGTGGAAAGAGTGTTACATCACTCTCCATTATGAAGCTGATTCCACAGCCCCCGGGAAAAATTACGGGCGGCGAAATCCTCTTGGATGGAGAAGATCTTGTTAATGCATCAGAAAAAAGAATGCGTGAATTAAGAGGCAATGAAGTGGCTATGATTTTCCAGGAGCCGATGACTTCATTAAATCCTTTATTTACAATTGGAGATCAGCTGGTAGAAGGAATCAAATTACATAAAAAACTAAAAAAGAAAGCCGCGAGCCAGCAGGCAGTTGAAATGCTGAAGCTTGTTGGACTGCCAAGGGCAGAGCAGATTATGAAGGAATACCCCCATCAGCTCTCAGGGGGAATGAGGCAAAGGGTAATGATTGCCATGGCTTTGTCCTGCCATCCGCGCCTTTTGATCGCGGATGAGCCGACGACCGCTTTAGACGTTACAATCCAGGCCCAGATTCTATCTTTAATGAAGGATCTAAATGAAAAACTGGATACAGCTATTATTATGATCACACATGATTTAGGGGTAGTAGCTGAAGTCTGTGAACGGGTAATTGTTATGTATGCAGGGAAAATAGTGGAAGAGGCTCCGGTAGAAGAAATATTCAAAAACCCAAAGCACCCTTATACCCAGGGACTACTTCAATCAGTGCCTGATGTAAGAGAAAAGAAGGAGCGACTATATTCCATACCGGGAAATGTCCCAAAACCGGGCTCCATCAAGACTGGATGCCGTTTTGCAGCGCGCTGTGAATTTGTCCATGACCGCTGCATGACGGAAAGTCCTCCGCTTTACAATGTCGAAAAAGCAGAACAGCATACGGTGCGCTGTTTCCTGCATGAGTCTGGGGGTGTCATTAATGACCGAAGTGCTGTTGGAAGTTAATCAGTTAAAAAAGTATTTTCCAGTATCCGGCGGTCTGTTTGGAAGAAAACAAGGCGATGTGAAAGCGGTTGACGATATCAGCTTCTTCGTCAATAAAGGTGAAACGCTTGGATTGGTCGGTGAATCAGGATGCGGCAAATCAACCACGGGCAGAATGCTGATGCGCCTGATAGAACCAACAGAGGGAAAAGTAGTTTTTGAAGGCAAGGATCTGACTGCCCTCAACTCGGCGGAAATGCGCAAAATGAGAAAGGAAATGCAGATGGTATTCCAGGATCCTTTTGCTTCCTTAAATCCGCGCCATACAGTTGAGCAGATTTTGGAGGAGCCTCTCATTGTCCACGGAATCGGCAATAAGGAAGAGCGTAAACGGAGGGTAAGGGAGATGCTTGAGGTTGTCGGCCTCAGCAGCTACCATGCCAAGCGCTATCCGCATCAATTCAGCGGCGGCCAAAGACAGAGGATTGGAATTGCAAGAGCATTGATGACCAAGCCTAAGCTGATCATTGCAGATGAGCCTGTTTCAGCTCTTGATGTATCCATTCAATCACAGGTGCTCAACCTGCTGGAAGATCTGCAAAAGGAATTCCAGCTGACGTATATATTCATTGCCCATGATCTCGGGGTTGTTAAACATATCAGTGATAGAGTTGGTGTTATGTATCTTGGAAGATTAGTAGAGATCACAACATCTGACCAGCTCTACGATAAACCGCTGCACCCGTATACAAAGGCTTTGCTTGGTGCAGTTCCCATCCCTGATCCGACTTTAAAGAAAGACAGGGAGCTATTGACTGGGGACATTCCAAGTCCGCAGAATCCGCCAACAGGATGTGCATTCCATACAAGATGCAAAGAATGCATGGAGATCTGCAAAACAGAGAGGCCGCAGCTGAAGGAAATAGAACCAGGTCACTTTGCAGCCTGCCATCTTTATAGCTGAGCTATAAAAAGGGCAGAACTGCATGGATGATAAATAGGTTAATAGCCGATACCGGCAAAAGAAAAAAGGGGGAAAACAATGAAAAAGCGCAATGGCATTTGGTTTCTTGTTGCAGCTTTGCTTCTGTCACTGGCTCTTGCCGGCTGCAGCAGCAACTCAAGCAGCGGAACGAAAGACGAAAAGGATAAAGAGAAAGGTACAGATACAGAAGAAACGTCTTCAGGCGGCACATTAGTATTTGGCCGAGGCGGTGACTCTACTTCGCTTGATCCCGCTATCACAACAGAAGGTGAGTCATTTAAAGTTACAAAAAACATCTATGAAACTCTGATTGAATTTGGTGAGCAGGATACAGAAATTCAGCCTGGCCTTGCTACTGAATGGGAAGCAAGTGAAGACGGGCTAAAGCATACATTAAAGCTTCGTGAAGGCGTAAAGTTCCACGATGGAACTGATTTTAATGCCGAAGCGGTTGTCTTCAACTTTGAAAGATGGAAAGCTGGAAACGCTGAACAGTTCTATTACTATAACTCTCAGTTCGGAGACAAGATCTCTGAAGTAAAAGCTGTAGATGATTACACAGTTGAATTTACTTTAAACAAGCCAATTGCACCATTCTTAAAGAACCTTGCAATGTCACCATTTGGAATTGCCAGCCCGGCTGCTATTGAAAAGCACGGTGAAAAGTTCCTTCACAACCCGGTTGGGACAGGACCATTTGTATTTAAGGAATACAAAGCAAACGATCGCATTACTCTTGTGAAAAATGAAGAATACTGGCAGGAAGGTCTTCCAAAGCTTGATGAGGTTATCTTCCGTGTTATTCCAGAAAACTCTGCGCGTCTAAATGCATTGGCTACAGGTGAAGTAGACTTAATCGATGGTGTTAACTTCAGTGATGTTGGCCAAATCGAAGGAAACCCGGACCTTCAAACTTTTGAACGTCCATCATTAAACGTAGCTTACCTTGGATTGACAAGCACCCGTGGACCATTAAAAGATAAGAAAGTCCGCCAGGCATTGAACTATGCTGTTGATAAGCAAGCTCTAATTGATGCTTTCTATGCTGGTGCAGCTGAGCCTGCGAAAAACCCAATGCCTTCAGTTGTAGCTGGCTATAACGATGATGTTGTAGATTATGAATACGATCCTGAAAAGGCTAAAGAACTTTTAAAAGAAGCAGGATATGAAAATGGATTTGAAATGGAACTATGGGCAATGCCGGTTCCTAGACCATATATGCCGGATGGACAAAAAGTGGCTGAAGCACTTCAAGCCAACTTTGATGCAATCGGTGTTAAAGCAAAAATCGTTACTTATGAGTGGGGTACTTACCTGGATAAAGCCAAGAATGGTGAAGCTGATACATTCCTATTAGGATGGACTGGCGACAATGGGGATGCTGATAACTTCCTATATGTGCTTCTTGACCAGGACAGCATCGGCTCCAACAACTACACTTACTATGAAAACCCTGAGGTGCATGAATTGCTTGTAAAGGCTCAGGCTAGTGCGGATCAGGCAGAGCGTGAAGAGCTTTACAAACAGGCTCAGGTTCTGATCAAAGAAGATGCTCCATGGATTCCGCTTGTCCACTCAAGGCCAATCCTTGCGGGCAAGGCTGATATCACAGGCTTCAAGCCGCATCCAACAGGTTCTGATTTACTGGCAACTGTAGAATTTAAATAAGATGCTTTTCAAGTGAGATAAGTATACTTCTTATATTCAAGGAAAAGGGAGTACAGTTCTGTAGCTCCCTTTTCTATTCCAACAAATTTTAGACAACCTTCAAGAGAGGTGAAATGGCAATGCTGTCCTATACACTAAAACGTTTGTTTTCCCTTATTCCAGTTTTGCTGGGGCTTTCCCTTATCGTCTTTTTTATGATTCGGGCAATTCCTGGTAATCCGGCACAGATTATCTTGGGACAATTGGCAACAAAAGAAGCAGTAGAGGAATTAACGAAGCAGCTGGGGCTTGATCAGCCTTGGTACCTTCAATATTTTACATACCTTGGCGGGCTCTTCACGGGGGACCTTGGAGAATCACTCCGTACGAAAACAGAAATTAGCCAGGAAATTTGGCCGTATCTGGCTGCAACAATTGAACTTACATTCGTTGCCATGTTAATTGCTGTTTTTATCGGTGTGAATGCCGGAATCATCAGTGCATGGTATCAGAATTCCTGGTTTGATTATGTGGCAATGGTGCTTGCACTTATTGGTGTTTCCATGCCAATCTTCTGGCTTGGTTTAATGGAGCAGTGGGCATTTGCCATTAAGCTGGACTGGCTTCCTACCTCAGGAAGGGAAGAAGTAAGAAATCCGATTACGGCCATTACGAACATATATATGATTGATACCCTCCTGCAGGGAAGAATGGATCAATTCTGGGATGTTATCAGACACTTGATTCTGCCGGCATTTGCCCTGGCGACAATTCCAATGGCGATCATTGCGAGAATTACACGTTCTACGATGCTTGAAGTAATGAGATCTGATTTTGTCAGGACGGCGAGGGCAAAAGGCTTAAGAATGTTCTGGGTCGTTTATAAGCACTCGTTAAAGAATGCCATCATTCCAGTTCTTACAATTATCGGTCTTCAAATGGGACTATTGCTTGGAGGAGCGATTTTAACAGAGACGATTTTCAGCTGGCCGGGTATCGGACGTTATATTTATGAGGCTATCAATTATCGCGACTATCCTGTTATCCAGTCAGGCATACTTGTCATTGCATTTATCTTTGTCATGATCAATCTAATTGTGGACTTGCTGTATGCAGCAATCGATCCGCGCATTAAATATAATTAAGGAGGGGGAACGGACTTGGAACTTTCAACACAAAAAGACCTTCAGCCGCCTATTATGCCAGCTGAAGAAAAAGCAGTTTCCCCCTGGGTGGAAGCATGGAGGAGCTTTAGAAAAAATAAACTGGCTTTAATTGGCACCATTATTGTATTATTTTTCATTCTTCTGGCTGTATTTGCACCGCTTATTGCGCCGCAGGGAATTAATGAGCAAATGCTGTCAAAAAGGCTTCAGGCACCATCAGGCGAGCATTGGTTTGGAACGGATGACTTCGGCAGGGATATCTTCTCAAGAGTTGTTTATGGGGCAAGGATCTCCTTATGGGTAGGGTTTCTGGCCGTAATCGGATCTATTGTAGTTGGCTGCCTTTTAGGTGTAGTAGCAGGGTATTATGGCAAATGGGTTGATACAATTATCTCCCGCATTTTCGATATCATGCTGGCTTTCCCAAGCATCTTGCTGGCCATTGCGATTGTGGCAGTGCTTGGCCCATCATTGAGAAATGCCCTGATTGCCATTGCGGTAATCAATATTCCTAACTTTGGCAGACTTATTCGTTCAAGGGTGCTGAGTGTAAAACAGGAAGAATATATAATGGCCGCAAAAGCGATCGGAATGAGCAACAGCCGGATTCTCTTCAGGCATGTGCTCCCAAATAGCATGGCTCCGATTATTGTACAGGGAACACTTGCCATCGCAACAGCAATCATTGAATGTGCTGCCCTTGGATTTCTTGGCCTTGGTGCAGAGGCGCCAAATCCTGAATGGGGAAAAATGCTTTCTGATGCTAAGGCATATCTAATACAGGCTCCATGGACGATGATTTTCCCTGGGCTTGCGATTATGCTTACGGTTCTAGGTTTTAACTTAATGGGTGATGGATTAAGGGATGCACTTGACCCAAGAATGAAGAACTAACAAAAAAAGCAGCTGAAAACAGCTGCTTTTTTCCTATGATTGTTAGTTTATATCCCCAGGCTATTCGGAGTTCTCCGGTATTGAAACCTCATTTTCCTCTTTATGATATGCTTGAAAACTGGAAATAAGCTTATCAAGGTGTTCCACATGTTCATCATAATCAACAATAGCTGATACAACTTGCATGATATGAGGGAGAATGGACTCTTCATCATGCTCATACTCTTTATGCTGAGCCAGGAAAAGGTTCACCAGTTCCTTTCTGCTCAGGCTGAAGTCGCCTTCCTCAAAAACTACATTCGGCCGGACTTTTCCAATAAATTTAAGCATGACGTGTTCATGATAATGGATAAGGATATCAAGCTGCTGCTGAACTGCATGCTGAAATTCTTCTGGCATTTGCAGCAGATCATTTTCATAGCGGTGAAGCTTTTTTAACGTTTCCAGTGAGCGTTTAACAGTCGATATCATTTGCCTATATATAACGAGTTTTCTGGATTTAACCTGATCATTGCGTTTAAAATAATTTCTTTCCTCTTTATACATTAAGTACAGCTGATCAAGCTTCACATTGCTTTCTTTCATTTTATCAATATCGTTTTTGAGCAGTTTGTGTTCAGACGCATGCCGTATATTTAGCCTGATCCATTTGGTAATTTCCTCTGTGCTATTGGATATTTTAAAGTAAAGTTTATTTTCGTATTTAGGAGGAAGAAATACAAGGTTAACGATAAAAGCCGATAATACACCAAGCATAATGGTTGAAAAACGAATAAGTGCAAACTGCAAAAAGGTATCGCCAGGTGTTTCCATAATGGCAATCAGGGTTACAAGTGACAGTCCAATCGTGTTTTCGATTTTAAGCTTTAGATTAATCGTGATAACAATAATAGCTGCCAGACCTATAATGAAGACATCGTTGCCGAATAATAGCACGAAAATCACGGCAATTACTGCACCGATCGCATTACCCTGGATCTGTTCAACAATAGATAGATAAGATCTGTAAATAGTCGGCTGAACAGCAAAGATAGCTGCAATTCCTGCAAAGATTGGAGCAGGCAGATGAAAGAGTTCCGATAATAAAAGAGCTAGAATGATTGCGATTCCCGTCTTAAGTATGCGGGCGCCAAGTTTCATACAATAAATGTCCTTTCTTTCTTTAAGATTTTTTATCTTGTGGTTCATTAAAAAGCAAGTTGAATTAAACCGTAATTACAGTAATTATACATACTTTAAACGGTTTTGCTCATTATTAAACAATATTGTACTATACAGGGATATGGAAAGAAGTTCAAGGGGCATTTTCATGAAATTTTTATTAAAAGTTGTAAAAAAGATAAAGGTGCCTAAACGATGTGAAAAGTTTAAGAGAACGGAGAATAGTGCGGCTGGCGAAGCACGGAAACAGTGATGGAAATCATGTGGTGGAATATTGCCGCTGGGGGAGCACTGAAACAGCGGAACTCAAGGAGCGTAATAGTGCCGCTTGGCGAAGTGGGGAAGTAGCGAAAGGAACTCAAGGAGCGGAACGCTGGACGAAGCACAGAAGCAGTGAAAGAAACTGGGAGTTGTGCCAAAACAGAATAAAAAAGCCAAACTAAGACTAAAAGCCCCATCCGCTGAAACGGATGGGGCTTGGTTGGTCATCACTCTGTGGAAACAGAAGGATCTGCCTGTTCTTTGACCGGAATGACTTGAACGAAGTGGTCTTCCGGATGATTAAGAAGGGAAGCAAGCTTTGAGGCTTCTTCTTCCTGGCCTTGATCGTTCAACAGTGCAACGTATTGGCCAAGCAGGTCTTTTACATCTTCCTTTCCTTTATCGGAAAGAGGAGTAACAGAGACTTTTGCTCCCTTGGCAATTCTGCGCTGGATGGCTTCTTTTGTTAAGCCCATTTCCGGCTGGTGTCTTAGGTAAACAACACCGCCTGTCATTCCTGCGCAGATCCATGGACCAGCATCACCCAGAACCAGGCCTCGGCCATTAGTCATATACTCAAAGGCAAACCCTTTAATATTTGCATTTGAACCGATATTGCCGTATTCCTTTTCAGGCAGCGGCTTTTGCAGCTGGCCGCCGATAATCATGTCTGCTCCAGATAATCTGATTCCGGCACGGGCGTCAGCATTTCCTTGTGCCACAAGCAAACCTTGCTGAGCGCCATAACCAAAGCCTTTACCAACAGAGCCATTATAAAACTTACCATTCTTGCCTTTTGCTTTAAAGATTTTAATTTGTCCGCCGAAAGAAGTTTTTCCGATGCCATCCTGTGCTCCTCCAGCAACTTCGATGTTGATGCCGAAACTGTTGTAAGCTCCAAGGCCATTGCCCGGGATGGATCCGCCTTTGTATTTCAAATCAACTTGCGGAAGAGTTTTATAAGAACCGTCGAGTCTGTCTCTTACACGGTGGCAGGATACTCGGCTTCCCAGTACTCGCTGCTCGGAAGTGATGCTATGGAACTCACGTGACTGATGTAATTCTTCCACACTTGCATCAAGATACTCTGCTCCAACAGCCACCTGCAGCTGGGCTTCCTTTAGTGCTTCAGGTGTTTCCTGGACTGAGAATTGGCCGATTTCAAGTGTTTTCAGAAGGTGAGTCAGATCAAGCTGATCCTGGCCCTTAATCTGTACAAGCAGGTCAGAACGCCCTACTGCATCCTGCAGGTTTTTTACACCAATTGAAGCTGCCAGTGCTTTCAGTTCGTTGCCAAAAGCAGTAAACAGGTTCATGATGCCTTGGACAGCAAGGTCGAATTGACGAGGAACAAACCTTCTTAAACCATGTTCCTTCGCCTGTGCTTCTGAATCAATTTGTGTTGCAATACCAACATGGCAAGTATCAAGATGGCAGCCGCGGCATGTTGTACAGCCGATAGCAAGCATGGAAAGTGTACCAAAGCCTACACGGTTAGCACCTAGCAGCATAACCTTCAATACGTCTGCTGCACTCTTGATTCCGCCATCAGCCCAAAGCTCCACATTATCGCGGATTCCTGCTTCCAGCAGGGCATTGTGGGCTGCCTTAACACCAATTTCAACCGGAAGGCCTACATGCTGCAAGGCATGAATTCTTGCTGCCCCTGTACCTCCGTCAAAACCGCTCAGTGTGATTATATCGGCACCAGCTTTTGCAATCCCGACTGCAATGGTTCCAATATTCGGCACAACTGGCACCTTTACCGCAACTTTAGCTTTGTCATTGGCTGTTTTAAGCTCGTGAATCATCTGTGCCAAATCTTCAATCGAGTAGATGTCATGATTGTTGGAAGGTGAAATCAAATCCGATCCAATTGTTGCATTACGTGCCTCGGCAATTTTTGCAGTTACCTTGGATCCAGGAAGGTGACCTCCTTCACCAGGCTTTGCACCCTGCCCTATTTTTATTTCCAGCAGGTTGGATGAATTAAGGAGCTCGGCATTAACACCGAAGCGTCCTGATGCCACTTGTTGTCCGCGGGTTCTCGGATATTTTCCAAGCATATCCTTGATTTCTCCGCCTTCGCCATTCAGGCTGACCATGTTCAAGCGGTCAGCACCTTCAGCATAGGCTCTGAAGGCTGTTTCATTCTGAGATCCAAATGACATGGAGGAAATGACAAATGGCAGGTCATGCTCGCCCACATGCAGGCTGATATCCTCAGGATTTAAATGAGAAGCAGTTTCCTTAAATCCGGTTAAATGACGGATTGTTGTTGGATTCTGGTCTTCCTGTTCTGTGATTTTTTCCTTATATGCATTGTAGTCACCAGTTGAGGCAACTTCGCCGATCGCTTTCCAGATTCGGGGGAAAAGGCTGAATGTTTTTCCGATCCGTTCTTTTTCATTCTGGTAATCTTCTGCTCTTGCAAATGCATCTTCCTTTAAAGCACTAAAGCTAAATGAAAGCTCCTTAGATCCGAAGAAATTCACTATATTCAGGTATTCGGCTAATTCTTCGTGAAGACCAATGGCAGAGAATAAACGTCCATAGCCTCTTAATTCATGAATGCCGATTGTTGAAATGACTTTTTCCAGTCCTTTAGTCAGAGCTGAATATAAATTCTTCAGCGGTGTTTCAGATTCGCCAAGAACTGTCATAAACATATAGTAAGGACTTATAATATCAGCGCCTAAACCGAATGCTGTGATGATATCATGAAGCGATCTGATTGAAGCTGAGCGCAGCAATAGGGAACATTCACGGCGCACAGCCTCTTTTACAAGAGCTTGATCGATCGCAGAGACCGCAAGGTGCGGATCAATCCAGTAAGCGTTCTCCTGATGAGCATTGGCGTCGTCTAGTACAAGCAGGGTTTTGCCATTTTTGACAGCATCAACTGCTTCTGCAGATAAACGGTCTAAAGCTTCTTTTACCGTTTCATCTTTCGTAAATGTGGTAGACAAATAAGATATCAGCTTTTGTTCCTGATAGAAGCAGGTTACCTGATCGTAGCTCGGCTGATTAAGTTCAACGGAACATTCAAAGCCTGCTTTGCCTTCTATTAAAATAGGAGTCTGCAATTCAATTACGGCCCCTGGCTCCTGTTTTTCAAATAAAGAAGGACGCTGGCCGATAATCGTGCGGGTTGAGAAATGCTCAGTTTCCCGGTCACGGTCAATGGCAGGGTTTGTAACGACAGCAACACTTTCCTTAATAAAATCTGCGATGTTTTTCCGCTGAGGATTTAGTGCTGCTAAAGGGGAGTCGTGTCCAAGAGAACGAATTGGCTCCGCTCCTTTTTCTGCCATTTGCTCTACCAGCTGGACATGGTCTCTCTCCCAGCCGAAAGCTTTATACTGCCCGTTATGAATCTTATCCGGATAGTTTACAGAGACGGTTTTCTCCAGTTTAGGAGATTGCAGGCGAATCCGGAAGTTATCAGTGTTCACACGCTTTGAAAATCTGTCAAAAACTTCAGCCTGATAATGGCTGTGTTCGTATACTGCAAGTGTATCTCCGTCCCATTTTAAACCAACCTTTTCACCCGGTGAAAGCGGCTTAGGTTCATTTACATATTCACTGGATGGGATGATACCAGGCTCAGAAGAGAACAGATAAGAACTTTCAGTTTCCAGCATCCAAAGCGGGCGGAGACCCAGCGCATCGACACTGAAAACAGCTTCATCGGCAAAACGGGAAATAATTCCTGCTGGACCTTGAGCAAAATGTCCCCATGCTTCACGGATATAGGCGTACATATCCTGAAGGTGATCAGGGTATGATTTGATTTCATTCACGATAGGCGGGAACATAACATCCATTGCTTCAAACAGGGTAAAGCCATCCCTGCAGATAAATGTTTCAAGTGTTCTGCTCAAATCCTGAGAATCACTGCCGTCTTTTACAAGTGGAACGCCAACCATTTTGGCTTCATCCCTAAGCTTGGCAATCGTGTTGATTTCTCCGTTATGTCCTAACACACTAAAAGGCTGCACGCGGAAAAAGCTTGATAATGTGTTAGTGGAATAGCGATTGTGCCCAAGCGTCATTGTTGAAGCAACAAGCGGGCTTGCTAAATCATGATAGTATTTAGGCAGAATGTCTCCCGCTCCCATTACTTTGTATACAGCATGATGCTGGCTAAGGGAAGCGACATGAACATGTTCGTCTTCTTCAAAGTCAACAATCAATTCAAAGAGCTTCTTGGAAAGCTCTCCGCCAGTCTCCTCTGCTAAACAGGCAAACTGCCAGAATACAGGATTCTCCTGAATGGCAATGGGACCTAAAGCTGAGGACTCGGTTACTTCATCAGATGCATAAATAACCATTAGATTTGCGTCAGCAAGCTTTTGCAGCAAAATGGCTTTAAGTGATTCAGTATCCTGCTTTCTGGACATGAACACATGTCCAACGACAAATCCTTCCTTTTCTGCTGCTTTAGGATCTGCTCCTGCTTGTTTTAACTTTTCTTTCCATAGCTCTCTTGGGATATCAATATGAATCCCTACGCCGTCGCCTTCTCCATTTATAAAACCGGCACGGTGATTCATCGTAACGAGTGCATTGATACAGCTGAAAATATTCTCGCGGGTTGGGACTTTCTTTTTCTCCATTGCAGAAACAATGCCGCACGCATCGTGCTCCTGGCGGTGAAACTCTTTAAAAAGTGAAGGACTCCATTGCTGTAATGTCATAAAATTCGGCTGAAAATAAGGCTGTGCCTTAAAGCCGTTCACCTCCTGAAAAATAGTAATCTATAAAAATTTAGTGTTTACGGGTTTTAAATGAGGCTGCTGCAAAGTTAATCTTGTTTTGAAAGGATAAATGCATAGGCATTTATTAAATGAATAGTTCGATTATTCGGGACAGTCTAATAATATATTAAACTCTTTATGCCAGCGAAATCCGCTCTTACACAAAAGATTTCTCCCATCATATCATATGAATTTTCAGAAATCAATTATTTATACAAAAAGTTGGATATGATTAGAAGGGGGACATTAGTTTGTGTATAAAAAATCGCCTTGTTTGTAAACGTTTTCATTACTGGAGTTAAAGAAAACGGAAGCATTTCTGCTCCCGTTAATGTATAAAAATATGAATATTTATTAGCCTTTTAATTGCTGAAATGCGTTTTGAACCGCATGAATTGTTGCGTGGATATCTTCCTCGGTATGCGCAATTGTCATAAACCATGCTTCATATTTTGATGGAGCCAGGTTTATTCCCTGATTGAGCATCAGCTTGAAGAATTTTGCAAACATTTCTCCATCTGTATTTTCCGCCTGTTCATAATTCACAACTTTTTCTTCCGTAAAGTAGATTGTCAGGGCGCCTTTTAATCGGTTAATTGTTATGGGAATGTTATGCTCTTCAGCAGCTGCACTAATGCCTTTTTCAAGCAATTCGCCAAGCCGGTCCAGATATTCATAGACACCAGGCTGTTTCAATACTTCGAGACATGCAATTCCTGACAGAATCGAAGCTGGATTACCAGCCATTGTACCTGCTTGATATGCAGGACCTAACGGAGCTACTGTTTCCATGATTTCCTTCTTCCCGCCATACGCACCGATTGGAAGGCCGCCGCCTATGATTTTCCCCATAGCTGTCAAGTCTGGTTTTACCCCTAGCAGGTCTTGGGCACCGCCATACATAAACCGGAATGCTGTGATGACTTCATCATAAATGACTAGTGCCCCGGCTGCATGTGTTAATTCATTAATCTGTTCCAAAAAACCTGGTTTGGGTTCAACAATTCCAAAGTTGCCGACAATCGGTTCCACCAGGACGGCAGCGATTTGGTCGCCCCATTTTTCCAGCGCTTCCTTATATGGTTCGATTTCATTGAAAGGAACTGTGATCACTTCCTGGGCAATGCTCTTTGGAACCCCGGCAGAGTCAGGAGTTCCAAGTGTTGACGGCCCTGACCCTGCAGCAACCAGTACAAGATCGGAATGGCCGTGATAGCAGCCTGCAAACTTAATGATTTTGTCCCTGCCCGTATAGGCTCTTGCAACACGGATCGTGGTCATGACCGCTTCAGTTCCTGAGTTCACAAAGCGGACTTTATCCAAATTAGGCATTGCTTCCTTTAGCATTTCTGCGAATTTCACTTCATGTGGTGTAGGAGTTCCATATAATACTCCGCGCTCAGCTGCTGTTTTTATTGCTTCTGTAATATGGGGGTGGGCATGCCCGGTAATGATGGGACCGTATGCAGCCAGATAATCAATATATTGATTTCCGTCCACATCCCAGAAATAAGCGCCCTGTGCACGTTCCATTGCAACCGGCGAGCCGCCTCCAACTGCTTTATAGGAGCGGGAAGGACTGTTCACCCCGCCGACAATATGTTCTAAAGCCTGTTTATGCAGCCGTTCAGAATTAGTAAATTGCATGTTAATCCTCCTGATAAAATCCAATTATACGTTCATCATTATT
The DNA here is from genome assembly GCF_024519925.1 of Cytobacillus sp. Bac17. Lineage (NCBI taxonomy): Bacteria > Bacillati > Bacillota > Bacilli > Caryophanales > Bacillaceae > Cytobacillus > Cytobacillus sp. Bac17. The sequence continues at coordinate 42,381 of NZ_JALJRC010000031.1, forward strand.
TTAACATGTTTGGAAGGGGCTTCGTCCAATCTAAGGGGAAGGCGGACTATTCTGTATTTTAGAAAGCGGAAATGGAGCAATCTAGTTGTGAAGAATGCGCTGTTTGTCTAAACTATTTCATTAGGGCATTAATTGGCAGGAGGAGTAATGATGAATGATGCAATAACAGTACGCAACTTAAAGAAGGAGTTTAAAGCATATTCAAGCCGCTCAGGATTAAAAGGTGCTTTTCGTGATTTGCTTACAAGGAATTATAAGATTGTGCCAGCGGTTAACAATATCAGTTTTAATGTAAAGCAAGGGGAGATGGTTGGGTATATTGGTGAAAATGGGGCGGGGAAATCAACCACCATAAAAATGCTGACAGGGATTCTAACCCCAACCAGCGGTGAAGTGATTGTGAATGGAATGAACCCTCATAAAGACCGTGAAAAATTCGTCAGCACGATTGGAGTTGTCTTCGGCCAGAGATCTCAGCTTTGGTGGGATATTGCTGTACAGGAATCCTTCAGGCTGCTCAAGAAGGTGTACAAGGTTACTGATGAGCAATACGACAGCCATATGGCGCATGTTATCAAAACCTTAGATATTGAACCTTTGCTCGATAAACCGGTCCGGAAGCTCTCACTCGGGCAGAGAATGAGGTGTGAGCTGGCAGCAGCACTCATCCATAATCCTCCGCTGCTGTTTTTAGACGAGCCCACTATTGGGCTAGATGTGCTTGTAAAATTGAAAATCAGGGAGTTCTTAAAGGAAATAAATGAAAAATATAATACAACTATTCTCCTGACCACTCATGATCTTTCGGATATTGAGGCGTTATGCGAACGAGTTGTTATGTTAGATGACGGTAAAATCATTTATGATGGAGCATTAAAAAGCCTGAAGGAAAAATGGGGAGAAGGGAAGGAAATAGAATTTCAATTTCTTGAAGAAGTGGGCCTTGCTGATTTAAACAAGATTACGGCATCATCTGAAGTAAAATGGGAAAAGGATGAGAAAGAAGCGATCTTTACCGCCTTTGTGGAGGATAATGATGAACTGATTTCCCTGCTTATCGCTAAAGTCGTGGCGGATTTGAAAGTGAAAGACATCAATATTAAAGAAACTTCAACAGAGGAAATAATTAGAAATATTTATGACCGGGGGATCTCTTAATGAAAGGATTTATTTATAACCGGGGGTGTTCCTGTGGATAAATATATAGAAATGATTCGGATCCGCTTTTTGATGATGCTTGCCTACCGGACGAATTACTATACAGGCATTCTGATATACAGTATTAATATTGGCGCTTACTATTTCCTGTGGAGCGCCATTTATGGAGAAAAAGATGCGATTGAGGGAATGTCTGTGATCCAGATGTCGACATATGTGGCTGTAGCGTGGATGGCAAGGGCATTTTACTTTAATAATATAGACAGGGAAATGGCTGCTGAGATTAAAGAAGGAAAAGTAGCGGTGGAACTGATCCGCCCATATAATTATTTGGGCATGAAAACGATGCAGGGATTGGGTGAAGGGATATTCCGTCTCTTCTTTTTCTCGGTTCCGGGAATGGCAATTGTCTCGTTCATTTTTCCGCTCCAATTTTCTGCGGATTGGACTACCTGGATTTTCTTTGCGGTATCGATTTTATTAAGTTTTCTTATAAATACGCAAATTAATTTATTGACAGGTATTACCACTTTCTTCTTATTTAATAATACTGGGCTTATCCGGGCGAAAAGAGTTGTGATTGATCTCTTTTCCGGTCTTCTGATTCCTATCAGCTTTTTTCCGGTCTGGGCACAGGATATATTAAGATTTCTGCCCTTTCAGGGTATTAGCTATGTGCCGAGCATGATCTTTACAAATAGCTTTTCAAATAACGAAGCTATACAAGCTATCATTATGCAGGGGATCTGGGTTCTTATTCTGATAATGCCAATTCAGGTTCTGTGGATCATAGCGAAAAAACAGCTCATTATTCAAGGAGGGTGACAGATGTTTTATATAGCCATTTTCTTTCAATATGTCGCCCAATATATGAAAACAAGAATGCAGTACCGTGCAGATTTATTTGTAGAGATCCTTTCAGATCTATTATTTCAGGCAGTCAATTTAATTTTTATCTTAGTCGTCTTTGGCCATACAACTCTCCTTGGGGGCTGGACAAGGGATGAAATTATCTTTATTTACGGATTTTTCCTTGTGCCCTATGCACTGTTTTCATCATTCTTTAATATTTGGGATTTTAATGAGAGATATATTGTAAAAGGAGAACTCGATAGGATTTTGACCCGGCCGATCCATAGTCTGTTCCAAATCGTTTTAGAACGGATGGAACTTGAATCTCTTTTTGGGGCTGTTACTGGAATTGCGGTTATGATTTACGCCGGAAACAGTCTTGGTTTAGAGATATCCTGGACAGATCCATTCTTATTCTTCTTATTTGTGATAGGTGGAATGCTTGTGTACGGTGGCATCTTTGTCATGATTGCCTGCATCAGCTTTTGGGCGGATGCCAGAACATCAATCATGCCGATGATGTACAACATCGGGAATTATGGCAGGTATCCGGTTGATATTTATAATAGTGTCATACGCTTCGTCCTAACCTGGGTGCTTCCGTTTGCCTTTGTTGGTGTATATCCAGCTTCATACTTTTTGGGGAAAGAGGAATGGTTTTTGTATTCCTTTTTAACGCCTGTAATCGGTATAGTATTCTTTAGCATTTCGATTCTGGCTTGGAATTCAGGTGTTAAGCGCTATCGCGGTGCGGGCAATTAAAGACGGGTTAAATCCCTGGCTTTTTTTATGGGAGGAAATTCTGAGTATAAGCAGAAAGACGTTTCAGAGACAGGCTGTCATACAGGACTGGCTATAAGCGTATAAATGAATTGATAAGCATTTCGAAATGAGGTGCAGTATGGCATTTTATTTATCGCTGATTTTAATCGTGCTGTGTATGATCATGAGTCTGCAGACTCTTTTCTCATCCGCCAAGATAAAGGGAAGATGGGTTTCTGTGGAGAATTTCCTTTATCTGATAAGTTTGTATGCAACGATTATGATTGGGTTTGGCCTTATATATATATGGCTTGATTTACATGGGCTGGTGGTTTTAATGGACGGCACTGACTATATGGAAACTGGTTTCCTCGAGAGACTGGAGACGGGTTTCTATTTTAGTGCGGTAACACTTTTTTCAGTTGGGTATGGAGATATCAGTCCTGTTGGTATAGGCAGGCTTATTGCCGTACTGGAAGCGTTAATCGGTTATGTGATCCCGGCAGCATTTGTTGCCAGGGTAGTATTTGATGCAGGTGACCGGGTTTCATAATGCTATCAGTTGTTTTTGACCACAAAGTTGGATAGGCTTAGAGTAAGAAACCTATTCAACAGGAGGAATTAAAATGGCAATTGATATCGGTAAAGCAGCTCCGGATTTTGAGCTCGAGGCCAGTAATGGTGAAAAGGTAAAGTTATCAGATTACCGCGGGAAAAATATTGTTCTTTATTTTTACCCGAAAGACATGACGCCTGGCTGCACAACCCAGGCATGTGATTTCAGGGACAATCATGATAATTTTGCAGATGTGAATGCTGTCGTTTTGGGAATAAGCCCCGATCCGCTCAGCAGGCATGAGAAGTTTATTGAAAAGCATGGATTGCCTTTCCTGCTGCTTGCGGATGAGGAGCATAAAGCGGCAGATGCCTATGATGTCTGGAAACTGAAAAAGAACTTCGGGAAAGAATACATGGGAATTGAACGTTCCACTTTTATTATTGACAAGGAAGGCAAACTGGTTAAAGAGTGGCGCAAGGTTAAGGTAAAAGGGCATGTCGAGGAGACACTGGAATATATAAAGGAGAATTTGTCCTAGCCGCAAATGGGTTGCCTATTTTTTAACGGAACAAGGCTTTTGTCCATTCCGAAGAACAAGTTTTGCATATCATTTTATTAGGGCATACCTCCTCAGATACTTTTTCGAAACGGACCTGAACAGGTTCGTTTTTTTTATGTTTATTATTTTTGCCAAGCGGCATGGGGTGAAACGGTGAATTAAAATAAGATGGAGTGGTAGTTATGAAAATTGTTTCTTCCATTTTGCCTCCCCCAAGAGCTGCAGGAAGAGGCAATACTGGATTTTCCTTAAGGGGATTTTCTATTTATTGACGGATTTGAAGCTGCGGGGAATCCTTTATGATGCTAAGTATTTATTACACATGGGTAAGAATTAATAAGATAAAAAAATTAAAGTGGATTATGGTGATGTCATCAGGAATAGATGAAATGCATTTCAAAACATGCAATGGGAATGAAATTCTTATGGCTGAGTTTACGCTTGGTACTTTGTTAGGGCATGTTAAATAAACTGCCGGCTGAAAATGAAAAGGTCCAAGTCTGGTTAAATTTTTAAGCATAACCTTCATACATATATATAAAATAACAAAGATTATTAATGCGATCGATTTTGAAAGAGGGTATTAAGATGAGGATTTATACAAAAACGGGAGATAAGGGGACAACGTCATTAATATACGGGCAGAGAGTCAGTAAAAATGACATTCGCGTTGAGGCATACGGTGCATGTGATGAGGCTAATTCTATGATTGGAATGGCCTTAAGCCATTTAAGAAGTGAGTATTTCAGCGGAAAAGAAAAAGTGGAGCAGGTGTTTCATAAAGTGCAGACAGACCTGTTTCATGCAGGAGCAGAGCTGGCAACGCCTGCAGGAAAAGAAGTTAAATGGACGATAAAGCAAGAGGATATCACCTTCATGGAAAAGCAAATTGATGAGTGGGAAGCTGACCTTGGAGCGCTTAATAACTTTATATTACCCGGCGGTCACCCTTCGGGAGCTGCATTCCATGTAGCTAGAACGGTGGTGAGAAGAGCGGAACGATGTGCGGTCTCGCTCGGTGAAGAAGTGAATCCGATCGTTTTAGTTTATCTGAACCGATTGTCAGATCTGCTGTTTGTTGCTGCCCGGTTTGTCAATCACCATTTAGGCTCCGGTGAGCAATCGCTTCACGCTGAAAAGAGTTGATTCCCTCTATTAAGGAGTTTGTAATATTGACAAATGTGGTAAAAAATTAGTACACTATTTATAAAGATTATAAAGTAAGAATATTTGTTGGAAAAGAGGTGCATGGCGGTGGCGCATATGGAATTAAAAGAGGCGCTGGATACTTTAAAAGATACTGGAGTCCGTATCACTCCGCAGCGTCATGTGATACTTGAATATTTAATAAACTCCATGTCACACCCTACTGCTGACGATATATACAAAGCATTAGAGGGTAAATTTCCAAATATGAGTGTGGCAACAGTTTACAATAATTTACGAGTATTCCGTGAGGTTGGCCTGGTAAAGGAACTGACATATGGTGACGCATCTAGCCGCTTCGATTTTGTAACCACTCATCATTATCATGTCATTTGTGAAAGCTGCGGCAAGATTGTAGACTTCCACTATCCTGGTCTTGATGAAGTAGAGCACCTTGCTTCACATGTTACAGGTTTTAAAATCAGCCATCATAGAATGGAGATTTACGGAACGTGTCCGGATTGTGCAAGTAAAGAAGCTCACTAATAAATTATTTAAAGCTGCCGGCTGTGTGCTGTCAGCTTTTTATTTTTCCATAAAAAAACCGGCTTTCAGTTAGCCGGTCATTCTTAAAACTTGAATATGAAGCAAGAGATAAATCAGCTCTGCTTCGTATTTTTTTTGTTGTATTTTTCATCAAATTCAACGCCCTCAAGTTTTGGATCGAGCGTTAAAGGTTCATTACAGTACATGCACATATCAACTCGGCCAAGCATCTTTGTATGTTTTCCACAATTTGGGCAAACCACCTGCACGGTTTTTGTTGAAAGCATGCCGATCCAAAAATATACACCGGTGCTAGCAAGAATGCAGAGCATTCCAAGAAGCATAAATATTGTCATGAGAAGAGCGGAATTCCTAAAGAATATTCCGAGATACATAACGATAAATCCGATAAAAATTAAACTAAGGGCAAATGTACGAATCTTATTGATTTTATTTGAGTACTTAGCCATTCTGCTCCCTCCTAAAAACTAACTATACCATACTCCTTTTGCGTAAATAAATATTAATATAGAATGGTGTCGAAAAATGTCTCACATTTAGGAAGGATTTCATTTATAATTGTCGAAGATATACGCTATCAATAAAATGGAGGAATTATGATGGAAGATATTCTCCGTCCTATATATCAAGAACGGGCAAGCCAGACGAACACTCTTGGCGTGATTATGACCGAAAAACTGCAAAAAGCTATTCCTGCTACTGATACATTTGATGCTGTACTGCTGATCCTTGTAGAGGAAGCAGATGAACCTGTGTTTGTTAAACATTACACATATAAAGATAAAAAAGCTGCTCTTCATATTGTGACAGACAAGCAGCTTCGCGAATGGATCCTGCTGGGGTCGAACCGAAAGATCTTTGATTGGCTCTATAATGGGAAAGTTTTATTCGATCGAAATGAATATATTCATAACCTGAAGGTGGAATTAAGAGAATTTCCGTTCTATGGGCGAAAATTAAAAATGGGTCTTGAGTTTGCCAAGCTGATCAGAAGATATATGGATGGCAAAGCTTTTTTTGAAAATCGCCATTATTTTGATGCCTATAACCATATTGTTCATTCCCTTCATCACCTAGCCAGGCTGGCTGTTATTGAAAATGGATTCCATCCTGAGGTAACTGTCTGGAACCAGGTAAAGCAAATTGAACCTGAAATAATGAAGCTATATGAAGAATTGGTGAATAGCCAGGAGCCTCTTGAAAAAAGACTGGAGCTTCTGTTTCTTGCAAGTGAATTTTTAATTCATTCAAGAACTAAGCAAGGAATCAGCCATCTTGCAGATGTGCTTGCTGAGAAAGATGAATGGTCCATCCACGATATTATGAACCATGAAGAGCTTTATCTATATGCAGTTGACTTAAGCATGCTTCTTGAGTATTTGATTGATAAGCATTTTATCGAAACAGTAAATGTTGAAACAAAAGGGCAAGGAATTTATCACAGGTATTACAAACTCAAAAAAAAATTATCGTAAAAAAACTTTAAAAGTTATTGACCTTTATTTAAATCCTTGTTATATTTATATCCGTCGCTGCGATATGAATGAAAAACATTTTCACAGACGACGGATAACTTATAAAAAAAAGTGTTGACAACTAAATTCAACACATGTTATATTGATAAAGTCGCTTCTGAGCGATTAGGTAAAATATAACAAAGAGAAATTGGTCTTTGAAAACTGAACGAACAAAAACGTCAACGTTAATTCTTTAGTCTTTTTTGAAAAGACAACTTATGAGCTTAATCAACTCTTATATGGAGAGTTTGATCCTGGCTCAGGACGAACG
>NZ_JALJRC010000032.1:0-45005 GCF_024519925.1 Cytobacillus sp. Bac17
GTCGGGTTCGTTAGACCAATAAAAACAGTAGATGATTTAGTATACAATTTTAAAACAATACATCCATTAATAAAAGAAGTATTTAGACCCAGTAGCGATGAGGTACTATCCTTCAATCAAAAACGAAAGTGAGACAATGGAAATATTTCAAATCCGTAATTCTTACACGCTAAAGCTGCTTCTGATGCATATCCTTTCCCCCATACGCGCCTAACAAATAAATAACCTATCTCCATCTCCATTACACCATCTACTTCCTGATTTCATTTGATGCTAATCTATTTGAAATCGAAGTGTATTTTAAAAGAGCATTAGAAGAGTTGGCAATTAAAGAGCCAACCTTTGAGATATGTGCAAGAGCCTACATAGGTCTTTTAGCAAATAGAATCATAAAAGCTAATGACTATCCAAAGATATTTGACTTGGCACATATGATTTTTCAAATTGTTGCTACGGAGTTAGATAGTTCAGATGACCTGTCTGTTTGGTTTGAAATTAGTGAAATGATTGATAGGGTTGATTTTGATGATAAATCTTTTGTGTTGAATGAATACGATGTAATATCACGGATAAAGAATGAAGCTCAAATCTTACAGAGATTAAATTATTGATATTCCTACTATGCTAACGAGAGCTTTAGTTCTGGAGCTGTTGCAATAGCAGTTCCTACTGTAATTGAAGTTGCTAACAGGTTTGTGCAATAGAAGTTAAGGCATTTTACTTTTGTTTTATAAAATTTATTGAGACATGAGGGATTCATTATTGAATACGAATAAAAAAGCTATTGAATTACTAGAAAGTAATGAATACGAAGAGGCATTGAAGTTTTTTCTTACGGCAGTAAACGAATGTAGAAATGTCCAATCACTAACTAATCTTGCTTGGATATACTGTTATGAAGAGTACAAAGACGAGAAAGCTATTGTTTTATTGGAAGAAGCGATAAAATATAAACCTAATTCTCATTTTCCATACAGTCTGTTAGGAGAAATATATATACGACAAGAAAATTGGGAACTTGCTAAAGGTGTTTTGGATTCTTCTATTGCTATTCAGCCTTCTAAAACCTCTTATAATAACTTGGCAATCGCTAATTACCATCTTGGAAATATAGAGGTGGCTTCAAGATATTTTCTATTAGCAACTGAGAAATCAGATTACGCAATGTACAGTCACGTCAAATGTTTAATCGAATTAGGTAAATTAAACGAGGCAAAGGATAGGCTCGATGCCTTTTCTGAACATGACGATGAGTTTGTTGGCGAGGTAGATATTGCAGATATGTATGTAGAATTGGGTTATTTTAAAAAAGCTAACAGATGGTTTTATAAAGGTTGGGATATCTATTGGAAGCAACCGAATTGGGTTAGTAGGTATGTTTATTCTTTGTTCAAACTAAACAATAAATCACTAGCAAATGAAATAATAAACGATGTTATCAAGGAGAAAATTAAGGAAATTGATGAAGTTCAAAAAGATGATTGTGATGAAGATTGGACTGAAGACGATAAAATAAATCACCTAGAAGAATTACGCACCGAAAAGAAAGAGTATGAGGGTATGTTTGAAAAGATTTCATCTGGTTATGTTCCTCCCTTGGAATTCGAAGTTTCCATGAAGACAGGTTGTTATTTATTTGGTTGCATTAGGCACAATCATCCAGAATACCAAGAATAATACTATAAAATTAACAATATTATTCTAAATATACGGATGTTTGTGATGTAGTGTACTTAAAGTAAAGGGTGCTTATATTCAAGATCAGCTGCTGAATCTGGCAGCTTTTTCTTATTTAACAAAAGGGGCAGGTTAGCTAAATAAAGGAAAAAGTTTACACTTAGAGAATATATATTTTATATAATTTGAGGAAAGGATTTTTCCCTTGAAACTACAGTTAAATAAACCTACTCTGGCTACACCCTCCCTTAATATTTCAGGAAAAATTGCACTATTTTTATTAATAGTCTTTATTGGATATTATCTTCGTGGCATTAAAATACCAGAGCAATTTATATTCATTACCGATACGTTGCCAGAGGGCCCATTTAGTTTTCAACTGCAAAATAGAGTTATATTAATGCTATTTTTAATCACAGTATTTTTTATAGCGGGCAAGAAGTACAAAGATCTTTTTAGTTTATCGCCTCTTAAAAAGAGAGGTACCTACATTTGGATATTTGGGGTAATGGCATTGGTCATTTTGCTGATGCACCAGCCACTATCCTTTCATTTGCTGCCTTTACGATTTGGCGAATATATCCAGTTTTTTATGATTGTTTGCATCATTGTACCTATTGAAGAAGAACTCTTTTATAGGGGTATGCTCCTTTTGATCCCATACAGAAAATTACGATATGTAATGTTAATCATTTCCTCCATTCTGTTTGCTTTGATCCATTCTGCTGGTTTTAGTACGTTACTTTTAGGTCTTGCTCTTGGGGTTCTTGCCCTTCGGTTTAGAAATTTATGGGTTCCAATCCTGGCACACTCTCTTTGGAATGTGTTCTCAATGTTTTTCTAATCCATTGCATATTAATCCTAAGTTTGTGAAGAATTGTACTTAAACTAAAGGATGCTTTAGTTCAATAAGACATAGTAATTAAGAACTTCAACAATCGGGCGCTTTTTGAAATTAGAAATGCGTTTTTTCTTTGTGAAGGGGCAATATTGCTGTATAGGCTTTAGCCCTTTTCTGGTATAGTGTAATCTAAAATTTTTAAACAAATGCACTTATCACAATGGCTGTTTTATTTTAATGCCGTAATTCTGAAGTAAAAGCAGCCCAATTTCCCGCTCATAACATTGAGAAATTGGGCTTTGAACTTTCCTTTAAAAAAACAATTCAATACAACTAAACCAAGACTTCTTGTGTGAAGGTGTATTTTCTTTCCACTTATTCTTCTTATCTCGCACTAAGCTTTATAACAGAATCTATAATCTGATTCCAGTCTTCACTATGAATCTCATGCCCAGTTCCATCAAGTGTCACTAATTCAGAATGAGGGATGGCTTTCTTAAGAGCAAGCCCGTGCTCGTATGGGAGAGCTGGGTCTTCTGTGCCATGAATAATGAGCACCGGTACACTGATCTCATCCATTCTATCGAAATATACGTCTCCACCTTGCAGCATGGCATGGTTAAATCTGCTCGGCAGATGTTTGGCGCGGTCTGCTTCCCTTGAAGCAAGTTTATATATTCTTTCCTGCTCGAAAGGTTTGGAGCCGGCTAAAGTTTTCCAGCCGCCCGCAAGAAAAGCAATTGCAGCATCCCGATCCGACCAATTGATAGAAGCACTCTTCGCGTGGTAATCCAGTATGTTCTGATCCATTGGAGGCAGCTTTTCCATCTCAGTCCCGAACACACTTGATGCAATCAGCGTAAGCGTCAGTACACGGTCCGGATATCTTAAGGCAAGTATCTGGCCAGTTAGGCCGCCCATGGACATGCCAACGATATGTGCCTGTTCTATATGATAAGCATCCAGTACACCGGCCGCATCGTCAGCCAAGTCCGTTATTGTATAATTTGAAGTACCAGGTTCATAAGTGGTCGATCGTCCCAGATCCCGATGATCGTATCGAATCACAAATCTACCCTTATCAGCAAGGCGGAGACAGAATTCCTCATCCCACCAGTCCAGTGAAGTCATTGCGCCCATAATCAAAAGGATAGCTGGATCCTTAGCATTTCCAAAGCTTTCTGTACATATATCCACATTATTTATTTTCAGAATTCGTTCAGTCATTTTTTACCTCCGTATTATCTAATCATCGTTACTATGTCGCAGATCAAATTCTTTCCGGAGCATGGTTGCCCTGCCCCTGTTAATTATCTGTGCCGAATCCCCTTGATAATCATGACGTGGCCTCCTTTTAAATCTTATTTAACAAGGGACTCATCTCTATATTTATTCCTTAACATATGACTAATCACTAAAAAACCAAAATTCCCATGTGTTTTTTTCTGGATATGCCACTTGTCATACTATATTTAGGCAGTGAATTAAAAAGGTACCTATCTATGAGTTGCAGACTTCGTATAAACAGCATAGGGAGGCTGCTTATACGCATGTTTTCTGAAAAAACCTCTCCCTATATGTAGGTTACATGGACTATATATAAAATTCCCCTCAAATAAAAAAATGGAAATCTTTAGCCGAAATTACTCTTTTTAAACTACTTTGTTTAGAGTAATGTAATAACGGAAGGTACATTTACCTTAGTAGATTATTAAATCTTATTTTGGTGCAGCCCAGTGAATCCCCATCATCTTAAAGGAGGAAAAGAAATAGTATGTTGAAAGAAGTCATTCCCGTAAATGAGATTACTAATTTTAAGTCACGTGCAGAAGAGTTTTTTCCTATTGAGTGGTATAAGGACATGCTTCACCATCATCCCGTGTATTATCATGAACAAACGAATACATGGAATGTGTTTACCTATGAGGGTGTGAAACAGGTGCTGGGCAACTATGAATTTTTTTCAAGTGCCGGACCGAGAACAACGATATTTGTTGGGGCAAATGACAAGCATGAGAAAGCGTCGCCTTTAACAAATCTTACACTTGTAGATCCGCCGGATCATCGGAAAGGGCGTTCCTTGTTAGCAGCAGCTTTTACTCCCCGCAGTTTAAAGAATTGGGAGCCGCGCATCAAGCAGATTGCCGAGGAGCTGGTAGAAAACATCCAGGATAATAATGAAATTAATATTGTTGAGGCTTTAGCAGCCCCGCTGCCAAGTATGGTTATTGCAGATTTATTCGGCGTGCCGATACAGGACAGAGCTCAATTCAAAGAATGGGTGGATATCCTTTTCCAGCCTTACGATAAAGAGAGACTGGAAGACATAGAGCTTCAAAAACAGAATGCTGCGAAAGAATATTTCCAATATCTCTATCCGATTGTTGTTCAAAAGCGGTCGAACCTTTCGGATGATATTATCTCTGATTTAATTCAAGCTGAAGTAGATGGTGAAAAGTTTACCGATAATGAAATTGTGCAGGTGACCATGCTGCTTTTAGGCGCAGGAGTGGAAACAACCAGTCATGCGATTGCCAATACGTTTTATTCATTGCTTTATGATGATGAGTCTTTATATGGAGAACTGCGTAATGACCTGGAATTAGTGCCAAATGCAGTTGAAGAAATGCTCCGCTATCGTTTTCATATGTCGAGAAGAGACCGAACTGTGAAAAAGGATAACAATTTATTGGGCGTTGAGTTAAAAGAAGGGGATGTCGTTATTGCCTGGATGAGTGCATGCAATATGGACCATCGGATGTTTGATGATCCTTTTTCTATAAACATACATCGTCCTAACAATAAAAAGCATCTAACATTCGGAAATGGCCCGCATTTCTGTTTGGGTGCACCTCTGGCACGCCTGGAAATGAAAATAGCACTGGAGACCTTCGTGAAGAAGTTCTCCAGCATCGAACCAGTGGAAGGGTTTGAATTAGAAAAGAATTTAACGGCATCAGCCACTGGCCAGTCTTTAACGAATCTGCCGATGAACGTGTATAAGTAAGGAATAAAGGCTCCCTTAAAGCAGGCACACTGACTGCTTTAAGGGAGTTTTAATATTGGAGAGGTAAAGGATGAGGCTGAAATGCCAGCTTCATTTTGCTAAAATAAGGGTAATTCTCTTGAAGGAGCATAAAGAATGACCATTCAAATATTTATATTAACCAAACTGATGGAGGGTAAGAATTATCCTTATAAAATAAAAAAGCAGCTTTCAGAGCCTATTCCATTTGATCAGCTAGCTGGATTGACAGAAAGCAAGCTGTACTACCATTTCGATTCATTAGCGAAACAGGGCTTAATTGCAACAGTCGAAATAATTAAAGAAGAACATCGGCCGGATAAACAAATATTTGAAATCACAGCTAAAGGCCGGGAAGAGCTGCCGAAAAAAATCTACAAATTGTTTGAAACGGCCGATTCGATCGGTGAAATGTTGGTGGGTTTAGCCAACATCAAATATGTAGATCAAGATAAAGCAGTCGCTATCCTTGAAGAGAAATTAAAGAGCTCCAAGGCTAAGTGGGAGTATTATAAAAGTTTTGAACAGCTGATTGAAAAAGACAAAGATAATGAGAAACTGATCGAGTTTCTTGGCGGGTATGTGTCGACCAAAGCAGAGCACTCTATTTATTGGCTGGATAAGCTGATTGGGCAGATTAGAGAAGGGAAGATATGAGGGGTGTTATAACTAATGTATTCACATGAATGTTAGATTAACAACCTTTTTTGTGCTATTGAGACAAGTTAAGAAAGCACATATTCATAAATAAAAAGGATATGTGCTTTCATTCTTATGTTCTTTTCTCTTTAGTGATAAATAATAAAATCTGGGTGATGACGGCCAGGATAGGCAATTCCAGCAGAGGGCCTACTACTAAGGTCAACGCAATCAAAGGCTGGTCTGGAAATGCAGTCATAGCAATGGCTAAAGCAATCGGGGAATTTCTGGCTAAAGTGGTCAAGCTTAAACTGGCTCTGTCGGAGTTCGGGAATCTCATAAGCTGTCCAGCTTTTTGACTGACAAAAAGATTAATCATAAAAAATAAAAGAATAGGTATTGTTATTTTCCACAGTAAATCTAAATGGTTAAGCAATAATTGTCCCTGTGACGCAAACATTGATACGATGGCAAAGTTTAGAAAAATAATTGGCAGCACGCTAAGGCTGGATACAAGGCTTTCTCTTAACTGATCCTTGTTTTTTAAGAGTATCTTTGTTAAAACAGCCAGAACTAACGGTATGATTAATGCAACCAGAATACTTTCAACTAAAAACCCCAGTTCTATTACTCCTGTCGTTCCGCCAAAGATCAGAAGGCAGATAGGCAGCAATATGACCTGTAAGATTAAGTTTAGAGGCAGGATAGCAGTTGATAAGGCAACATTTCCTTTTGCTATGCCTGTAAAGATTAGGTACCAATCAGTGCATGGTGTAACCATCAGCATAATAAATCCAATATATAGTGATGGATTATCGCCTAAAAATACCATTGCCAGCAGCCATGCCAGGATGGGTGTCCAGACAAAGTTTATGAGGATTGAAGTGTATGTAAATTTTATGTTCTTAAAAGCTATCTTGATATCTTCAATAGGAATTTGTAAGAAAGTAATATATAGCATTGCTACTAATAAAGGCACAATAAAACTTTCCGCATTAGCCCTTATTAACTCTGCTTGCCCTATACTAATACCAAAAATCACTGCTAAAAATATTATAACAGTATATAATTTTTCAATTAAGTTCAATTTGACTCACAGCCTCTGAAAATATCTATGCATAGATAACTTTAGCATAGTTACATTCGAATTGCTTATTTAAGCAGCGGGTGCTGCAAATCATTTCTCCATAATTTCTCCATATTTATTTGCTATTGTTTACTTTGGCAATAGTTATTTAAGCATGAAACTGAATAAGGATGTGAACAAAGATGAAGGTAAAACTATTTCTGTCTGTCTTACTCATTTCAATAGTATTAGCTGGCTGTGGACAAGCCGATTCAAATGATGAGGCCGCTTTGAAGGCTGATAACATCAAGGAATTGGTGAATGATTATAGTGCAGGAAACGTTAAGAGCGAGTCTGCTTCGATTACCTCACAGCAGCTACTGGTAAAAAAAGCGGATGGTGAAGAATTAGTCTATGATCTGCCGAAAGAAGAGTTTTTCGTTTCAATTGCACCTTACGTTAATGAAACTCATCCTTGAACTAATCATAGCTTGACAGGTTGTCAAGGTGAACTAGCTGATAAAGAGTTTGATGTATATATCGAAGATACGGAAGGCAATGTCATTTTGAACGAAAAAGTAAAGTCCCAAGCAAATGGATTTTTTGATTTATGGCTCCCAAGAGATGAAACATATCAAATAAAGATTAAGTATGATGGAAAAACATCGGAATCAGAAATTTCAACTTTTGAGAATGAAGGTACTTGTATTACAACCATGCAATTAACTTAAAGGGGCCTTCGGTTCATCGACAAAGAAGGTCCATTTTTTATGAACAGCTGCCAAGAGGCAGCTGTTTTTATTTTTAAAATGTGTATTCCTTTTTCTGGTTATTATATAATAATATTCAAATCAGTATTTGAATAACTTTTGTGTGAGAGGAGTGAGAACCATAATAAATTATGAAGTGGCCATTATTGGTGGAGGTCAGGCAGGATTAGCAATGGGTTATTATTTAAAAAAAGAAAATGTATCCTTTGTCATATTAGAAAAAAATGGGGACGTGGGGGACTCCTGGAGGAAAAGATACCATTCCCTGGTTTTATTTACCCCACGCCGATATAGCAGTTTGCCTGGATTACAAATGGGAGGTTCATCAAATGAACTTCCAGCGAAAGATGAGATGGCGGACTATTTGATTGACTATGTTAAGCATTTTGATCTTCCAGTCATGCTTAACACTAATGTAACTAAGTTAAATAAACAGCCTGATGGTTCATTTCTCTTAGAAACTAATAGCGGGAAGATGATAGCTAAGCAAGTAATCATTGCAACTGGAGCATTTCAAAAACCATATATACCTAATGCCATAAAAAAGGGGGCAAATACTTTTCAGCTTCACTCTTCTGAATATCATTCGCCAGGTGAAGTGCCAGGAAGTAAGATATTGGTTGTGGGCGGCGGCAATTCCGGGGCACAAATCGCCGTGGAATTAGCAAAAGATAAGAGCGTCACTATAGCTGTTGGTCACAGTATGAAATTTTTGCCATTAACGATACTTGGAAGAAGTGTTTTTTATTGGCTGGATAAACTCGGTCTGCTGTTTGCAGGAAAAGATACAGTAAAAGGCAGCTGGTTTCAAAAACAGAAGGACCCGATTTTTGGAAAGGAACTGAAAGAACTCATAAAAATCAAAAAGGTTGATGTAAAACCTAAAGTTTTACACATCAATGATACAGAAGTTCTATTTGAAGATCAGACTCGGAGGAAATTCGATAGTATTATCTGGTCCACTGGTTTCGTTCCTTCATACGACTGGATTAATATAAAAGGTGTCATCTCCAATGAAGGAAAACCAATACATAAAAGGGGGATCACTGAAGTTAAGGGCCTGTATTTTATAGGCTTACCCTGGCAATATCAGCGAGGCTCGGCATTGATTTGCGGAGTAGGATTGGACGCTGAATATTTTCTTTCGGCAATTCTTTCTATTAGATCCCAAAAGTCAGGGTGCCTTTGTTGAGTAACTCCTGTGATGAGATTGAAAGAATTTAAACGGTATCCTGGTCTTTATTATTTTTTCATTTGATTGTTATTGATTGCAAATTTTGGCTTTTTATTTTCCCTATGGGGCATGATTACATGGATTATTTCGATCGTGTCGGACTTACCCTTTATAAACAAATAAGAGAGCCAAAATTGGTATTGTATTCTAGCTTTTTCATGGTTTTTTAGTTTTTGCAATCGTTTTTATTGATTTGGCTGTATCTTCTATGCCATAAAATTGTTTCTTTTAATGGAGAGGAAAAGGGTATATGCAAAATATTTTCACCCGTGTCCTGATAAAAGATGAGGACCATCATATTTTAGTAGTACAAGATAGAGGGGATCTGTGGAATTTTCCAGGGGGAAAACAGGAATTAGGCGAAACTCCATCAAAGTGTGCAAAACGGGAAGTAAAAGAGGAAATCGGATTAACCGTTCATGCACTTACTGAGGTGTATCAGGGAAATTTCTATTTCAGAGATATCCAGTGGACGGGTTACTTCTACTTTGCAGATTCTGTCAGCGGTGTACCTTGTATGAATGAATTAAATAAGATAAAGGGAATCCGATTTGTAAGTGATGCTGGGATAGTGAAATTTCCGGATGAGTTATTGGCTGTATATGAAGAATTATTTAAAAACGATCTTATCTTGGGGAAAACTACTTATTGGGTTGAAGGTACATAATATCGCTTCTTAATTATCATGTGCTTTTTCATAGCAGCTGCCAAATCAGGCAGCTTTTTGTTTACTTAAAGGAGCAGGCTGGCTTAACTTAATTGTAGTAAAGAATACATTCTGTTAATTGTTAAGGAATTACATTTACAAAAAAATAAAAAACAATTATAGTTATTAAAGAGTCATTATGTCTATTATTAAAAAATATATAAGTGTTAAGCCGCTAGTGCTGCAATGAAAATAAAACATAAAGGAGATAGAGATCTAATGGAATTCTGGGAATCCAGTTTTATAGAAAAACAAACGATGTGGGGATTTGAGGCTGCAGATTCCGCTATCTTAACAAAGGACTTTTTCCTTGAAGAGAATGTTAAGGATATACTGTTGCCGGGTTTTGGATATGGAAGAAATGCGAAGGTTTTTATTGAAAATGGCATAAATGTGACAGGCATTGAGATTTCAAAAACAGCCATTGATCTGGCAAGCCAACATGGGATTGACAGCAGAATTTTTCATGGCTCAGTAACTGACATGCCTTTTGATGACCAGCTTTACACTGGTGTATTCTCCCATGCCCTTATTCACTTATTGAATAAGGATGAGAGAGAGAAGTTTATTAAAGATTGCTATGATCAATTAAAGCCAAATGGCTATATGATTTTTACAGCTGTTTCAAAAAAAGCACCCATGTTTGGCAAGGGCAAACAATTGGATAAAGATTATTTTGAGATCATGGAAGGTGTGAAAATGTTTTTTTATGATTCTCACACCATAAAACAAGAATTTGGACAATACGGCCTGATTGAGCTTTCAGAGATTGACGAGCCAAATAAGGATATGAAAAATAAACCATCAATAAATTTCTTCATGATAAAATGCAAGAAAAAATAGTGCCAGCTGCCATCACGGCAGCTTATTGTTTGTTTTGGTTTAATAACTAAATTTTAACTGTACAAACATTTGTTCTTATCATACTATTGTACTGAGGGGGAGAATAAATGAAAAAGACAAATTATTTGGAATTGAAACATTTCTCTAATGAACATATGGATATCTTGAATTCTTTTGAGCTTCCTAAAGAGCAGGTTCAATTCACTTCACTGCCAAGCAATTATAAAGAAGTAACAGAAGGCCAACATCGGATCGTTATCCTTTGTGATGGAGAACCAGTAGGCTTCTTTTTATTGCATTCAACTGAAAGAGTAAAGGAGTATTCGGACAATCCGCAGGCGATGCTGCTAACATCATTATCCATTAACCAGGCTAAGCAAGGACGAGGATATGCAAAGCAGGCTATGTTATTATTAAGAAAATTTGCTGCTGACGAATTCCCTGACTGTAATGAAATCGTGTTAGCTGTTAATCACAAAAACATTGCTGCTCAAAAACTGTATGTAAAAGTTGGATTTCAGGATACAGGACGCAGAAAAATGGGGCCAATTGGCGAACAGTACATTATGAATTTAATGTTGTAAATACATCTTTTCTTATTTGCCATTGGGAGGTTTCAACTATAACAAATTTAAGAACTCATCAATTCAATGGGGCTGAAATAATAGAAAGAAAAATAAGGTATGATTCCGAAGTCGTGGAATATAATTGTATGCTGTTGACAGTGCAAAATCAAAGTGCGGTGCTTTTTCATATTATTGAAGACACTTTTACAATGAAAGCCAATCAAGCTCAATTAACAATACCGAAAGGCAGCTATACAATTGCTTATTACTGGGAAAATCGCCCATATAATCTATATTTCTGGAGAGACCATAAAGGAAAGTATTTGGGCTCATATTTTAACATTGTAAAAAATACATTGATAAGCGATAGAATGGTATGTTTTGAAGATTTAATAATCGATATTTTAGTACTTCCGAATGGAGAATATTTTATTCTAGACGAGGATGAATTGCCTGAGTCATTGGAGAAATTTGAGAATGGTTCTGTCCAGCAGGCTTTAAACTTATTAACAAAATCTATTCATCATGTTCTTCTTCAAACGATTTCAGAATCTGAAGGCATTTATGCGCATGAGAAATTTATTCCTTTGTTGGAGCAGTTTGTGAAAAAGCATACGTAAAGTCATTATCCCGAAATCATAGGGGATTTAAGTGATATTTATATAAATAAAAGTTCATGGATGTTATGTAATGTAAAATTGCCTGACTGTGTGTCTTTTTCGCTGACCTCATCCTGGAGAATCACGGCAAGGACCACATTAGTGAAAAGAATTTATGAGGATTCTGCTAAAGTAAAAAAAATTGGAGGAATTAGTTCAGGCCGAAGCTTGTCAGCATTTATGCGTTTGATAAAAATATTCAAGTTAATGAAAAGTAGCCGAGCATGTCTTGATAATGACTGCGACCCCAGGCAGATTATAAATGGATGCAAATGACCAAATGAAACCATAAGTAAATATCTTATTAAATAGTGTGCGATTGCTCAATAAGGCAGTCGCTTTTCTTGTTTAAAAATATTTATAATAGAATAGTGGGAATTATAAAAATATTAAACTGGAGGAAACAATGTATGAATGGAATTGTAAAAACTCCTGAACCACCTTATTACGCAGTAATATTTTCATCACAGAGAACTGAGGGAGATAGAGGTTACGGAAAAATGGCGGAAAAAATGGCAGAGTTAGCTTCTCAGCAAAAGGGATTCTTAGGCCTGGAAAGTTCTCGTGATGAAGGGTTGGGAATTACAGTTTCATATTGGGCTTCATTGGATGCAATAAAGAATTGGAAGGAATACTCGGCACATCAAGTTGCACAGGATAGAGGTAAAAATGAATGGTATAAGAGCTTCGCACTAAGAGTGTGTAAAGTAGAAAGGGATAACTTTTTCGAAATATAATATTCTTGTCTTATACAATGGTGGATGCTGATGTTCGAGTTCAGCTGCCAAACCCAGTCGGTTTTTTTGTACAGCTGAAGGTGCAGGTTAGCTGAAATAAAAACATAGTAATGGAAGGGAAGTTAATGAGATTTAAAGAAAAATAAATACAATTAAATATTGGGGGACTTAAAATGTTTATTGTAAATGTTGAAGGTGCTATAAGGAAAAATGACAAGTGGCTAATAATTGAAAGAAGTAAAAAAGAGGAACACGCTGGAGGTCTGCTTTCCCTAGTTGGAGGTAAGGTGGATATAGAAGGAAGTTCATCTAATATACTAGAAAGAACTGTAAAACGTGAAATTTTAGAAGAAGTCGGTGTAAAAGTAAAAGACAGTTTAACTTATGTAAATAGCACCTCTTTTGTAACAGATACTGGTCAAAATGTGGTGGATGTTGTTTTTCTTTGCGAATATGAATCTGGTGAGGCGTTACCTATTATTCCTGATGAGGTAGAAAAGGTGTTTTGGTTAACTTCAGAAGAAATTTTAAACCACCCAAAATCACCTATTTACTTAAAAGAAAATATTAAGAAAGCCGAGGCACTGATTCCAATTCAATTGACATGACTCTCATTGTGAAGCAAAAGGACTATCGTAAAATTCAGCTGCCAATAGGTGGTTTTCTTTTTGTTGAACAAAAAAGTTAGGTATGTCTTTTAAAGGTATAAGCAGAAGAGTAATTTATGTTAAAGGGGAACATAAGGACTTGAAGGTTTATTCTATATTTAGATGTACTTTTATAACAAACATTTAAAACAGTAGACGATCATTACTTAAATCGCGTAAAAAACATAAAACGCAGCATCTGACTTTGGTTCATTTTATAGCTGTAAAATAAATAATGTTAAATAAGATTTATGTAGAATTATATTTAAACTATAGGATGCTTTGCAGATTTATAGGGTGATACAAATAATATGCATCACCCTAACTATTAAATCGAAATAACGCCAAATGCAATGGCAGCAATAATCATAAATACTGAAGAGCCAACTGCCCATTTTAAAGCAAAACGCTGATTCTGGCCATAGTCAATTCCGATCATGCCGACTAGAAGGTAACCTGCGGCATAGAGCGGGCTTAACACGTGAGCGGGCTGGCCGAGTACTGATGCACGGGCAATTTCAGCCATAGGAATATTGTAGCTGGCAGCAGTTTCTCCAATGATCGGGATAATTCCATAGTAATAGGGATCGTTTGCCATGAAATACGTAAATGGCATGCTCGTGATAGCTGTAATTAAAGGCAGCTGGGTTCCCAATTGTTCTGGAATGACTTGAACAAGTGCTGTCGCCATTGCATCTACCATTCCAGTCCCGTTCATGATTCCTGTGAATATACCAGAGGCAAAGACTAATGCGACCACTGCGAGAACATTTCCAGCATGGGCGGCAATGCGTTCTTTTTGCTGTACCAGGTTTGGATAGTTGATCATCGCCGCAATCGCGAACCCTAACATAAATAGAACAGGGAGAGGCAGCAATCCGGCAATTAAGGCAATCAGCAGGCCTATTGTCAGTCCGGCGTTAACCCAAATTAACTTTGGACGCTGCAGCTCTGCGGACTTTTCTCCATGATCTATAGCGGCAGCGGTTTGTTCCTTTGCCGCTTGAATCTCACTGGCAATTGGATCATCCATTTTGAAGATCCCAATCCGTTTCCGTTCCTTTAATCCAAAATGCCAAGCAACGAGAAAGGCAAAGGCTATTCCAGCTGCCATTACAGGAATAAGCGGAAGGAATACTTCCTCGGTTGTGAGCTGCAAAGAACTGATGACTCGGGCTGTCGGTCCGCCCCATGGTGTCATGTTCATGACGCCGATGGAGAGAAGTGCGAGTGTTGAGAGCATGTATAAATTCATATTTAGCTTTTTGTATAGAGGCAGCATGGCTGTGACAGTAATAATAAATGTTGTTGTCCCATCTCCGTCCAGGGCAACAAGTGACGCGAGAGCAACTGTTCCGAGGGCAATCTTTAGCGGATCCCCTTTTACAATCCGCAAAATCGTATTCACAATTGGTTCAAATAAGCCGGCATCAATCATGATACCGAAATAAAGGATAGCAAACACAAGCATAACGCCTGTAGGAGCAACTTGCTTTATCCCTTCGAGCATCATATCCCCGATTCCGGTATAAAAACCTCCAATTAAAGCAAAGACAATTGGTACAATAATTAATGCCAGTAGTGCAGACATTCGTTTTGTCATAATTAAAGCCATAAAAACAGCAACCATAATATATCCAAGCAACGCGAGCATATGAACCCTCCTAAATAGTTGTAAGCGCTTCCTTTCGAATTACTTTAACAGGGCTGCTCTCGTAAGAATAGATTAGTTGTTTTATTTGAATAAAAAGCAATAGTTTCATAATTTTCATACTTTTTATGAAAATAAGAGAAATACCGTAATATGTTAGATATCTATCATTCACTAGGAGCTTTCTTCTTAAACTGAACTTCTTGGTCAGGCAATGTTTATCCTATAGAAGCTTTCTTTAAGACATAGCTAAAAAAAGCAAGCCCCTTTATAAGAGGGCTTGCTAAGGTTGTTTGTATCGGCGTTCCGGACGGCCCACGCTGCCATAGACAATATCGACTTCCACCAAGTTAATAGAAACCAGATACTCTAAATAGCGCCTTGCCGTGGAGTGGCTTGCTCCGATTTGCAACCCTACTTCTTCAGCGTTTAGGCTTGTGGATGCAGCTTTCATTGCTTGTGTAACTTTGCGGAGTGTGTGTTTGTCGATGCCTTTTGGCAAATTCTCGGCCTCGTGCTTTGTCTCGGCAGCTGGAGTGTTTTTTTGAAAGAGCCGCTGTATTTCATCTTGTTTGATATGGGCATTTGTTTGCCGGGCATGCCTCGTTTGGCTGTACTCTTCAAATGTTGAAAAAAAGCTGTCAACCATAATCGGTTTCAGCAGATAGCTATATGCTCCTCCACGCATGGCGTTTCTTACTGTTTTGGCATCATTGGAAGCGGTTATCATAATGATATCTACATGACGGTGTGCGTGTTTGATTTGAAATAGCAAATCAATTCCATTTGCATCTGGCAGATGAACATCGAGCAGGATCAGGTCGGGAGTGATAACGTTTAGCAATTGAATGGTTTCTGAAGCTGTTTGTGCTTTTCCGATGACAGTGAAATCTTTTCCGTTTTGAATAAGCTGTTCATATACAGACGAAGCGACAGGGTCATCTTCAACGATCAGCACCCCGATGGATGGGTTAGTCATGATTTTTCTCTCTCCTTCGCAGTTGTGAAATCAGGATTAGCTTTTGGAATGGCGATTGTCATACATGTTCCTTCTGAACGATCTGTACGATACCATTCCCCGCCAAGCTGGCTCAATGCATGCTGCATAATGGTCAGGCCCAGACCATGCTGGGGGTCATTTTTGGTTGTCGCTCCTTCTGTAAAAAAGTAAGCTTCTTCTTCAGATGTCATGCCTTTGCCATTGTCTTCAATATCCATAATCAGCTCGTCTCCGTAGTCTGTAAAGGACAGGTGGACAGTGGCGCTTTTTCCTTTCCATGCAGAAGATGCTTCTAGAGCATTATCAATCAAATTACCAACCACTGTCACGACATGTTCGCTCTGTATGGTGTCAGGGAAGTCTAACCACTGGCTGTTTTCGTCAAATGTGATCAATACTTTCATTTCTTTGGCACGGTTCACTTTCCCTAGAAGAAGGGCAACAATCAAAGGATCTTTAATTGTAGACATTAAAAAGGTGACAGTTTGCTGCAGTTCTTGCACTTCCATCTTCATAAGCGCTTTTGCTTCTTCGTAACGCTCCAATAGCAGGAGCCCGTTTAATGTGTTCAGTTTATTTAAATACTCATGGGTCTGCGCCCGAATATGGTTGGCATGCTGCCGGATTTCAATAAGTTCATTCGCCAAATCTTCAACTTCAGAGAAGGGTCGAATAGTCAGGACGAATCCTGTTATTGCCGTTTCTTCAGCCTGGATGGGCGATATGTCTACAATGTATATCGAGTTGTTTATGAGCACTTGTTTTTGGATGAAAAGGTTGGGATTCTCCAATGCATTTTGTATAAGCGCTTTCAAATGCAGCTCAGTCAGCGTATCTTTTGCATGCTCACCTAAAATGCTGCGCGCTTTTTTATTGGCTGATAAAATTTTTAGATCAGGGCTGATAGCAAGCGTGGCATCCCCGATTGATTCCAGAATTGCCTGCTTTTCAGAGAAGGCGTGAGAAATTTCCTCTGGCTCCAGATTAAATATAAGCTTCTTGACACGGCGGGCGATATAAAAGGCTCCTGGTATGCCAATGAGAAGGGCAAGTCCTCCGAAACCGGCTACCCGCAATTGATAGACAAAAATTTTTCCTTCTACTTCATTCGTCAAGAAGCCAACGGAAGAAACACCGATAATCTTACCTGACTCATCATAAATGGGTGTTTTCGCTTTAACTGCTTCTCCTAAAACGCCATTTCCAATAAAAACAATAGAATCTCCTGCCAGCGGGGCTTTATTGCTTGTTTCTGTAGCCCTGCCAATTTGATTCGGATAGGGATGGGAATAACGAATACCATCCCCGTTCGCTATTACAATATAATCAGCGCCTGTCCGCTCTCTAAGCTTCTCGGCAATAGGCTGAATCATTTGTGCTGGATGATCTGTATTAAACGCATCGATGATGGAATCGTTTTCGGCAACCAATTCCGCAACTGTCAGCGCCTGCTGTCCGGTGGTTTTCTCAATCATTTGGTCAATAATGGATGAAAAGGAAATGATAATTAACAAGATGCAAATTAAGAGTACAGTAAGCACGAGCAGAACCATTTGCCCGAAAAGCCCAGGCTGCTTAAATTTAAAAGGTTTCGACAAAATGGCCACCTCTAGCAATTTTATTTTACTACTAGATTAAAGGAGGCAAATGCTTTCGGCAAGGTAAAGTTCACTTACTTTAAATGAATAAAGCTTTGGATGCAGGACAAGACTGGTGATCTCTCCTTAAAAGGCCATACTATTCGTTAACAATGTAACGGATGGGGAAGCTATTAAGAAATTGTCCTGATGGTTAACGGGGAGGGGATCAGTACAAATAAAGATAGGGGATAAATAAAATTAAAAGAGCCGTACTTAACATTGGGGAACGTTAAATACGGCTCTGTCGAAAATCGACAATCAAAGAATTAAGTAAAAACCATTGAAAAAAGTGAAACCCTGTGGTAAATTTATATAGATGTGCATTATGTAATAAAAAATAAATATATTTTCCCTATCTTAATTATATAATGCAATCAATTCGTTTGTCAACCCTTTTATAAATTTTTTTAAGGAGTGTTTGCTATGAATTCGAAACTTCAGCAGGAGCAAGTACGATTGGACAGTGTCATGGGGACAATTGCGGAGGAAGTCAGCAGATTGGAAGAGGAAACCTCCAGGCGTAAAAACGAAGTGGTTCATATCCGCAAACACTTTTGGGATGAAGTCAAGGTGAATATTGATACCTTTGATGATTACCTGGAGACCATCATCGGGTTGAGGCAGGAGGCTCAAGCTCTTTCGGTCAGCCAAAGCACCCACAGACATGCATCCAAGCGCTTGTCCACGCTGCGAAGGATGGAGGAGGTTCCCTACTTCGGCCGTATTGATTTTATGGAAGAAGGTTCATCAGATCAGGATCAAATCTATATTGGGATCAGCTCGCTAAGGGATGCCAGCGGCGAAAATTTCCTTATTTACGATTGGAGGGCACCGATCTCCAGTGTCTACTATGATTACCAGCCCGGTCCCGCCAAGTATGAAACACCGGGAGGCACAATCCAGGGCACATTGGAGAAGAAGTGGCAATATCTTATCCGCGGCGGCGTTTTGCAGTCCATGTTCGATACAAGTCTCACCATTGGGGATGAGATCCTGCAGGAGGTTCTGGGCAAGGGTACTGACAAACATATGCACAATATTGTAGCTACCATTCAACAGGATCAAAACCGGATCATCCGTCATGATCGCGGAAGGCTGCTCATTGTTCACGGTGCGGCTGGGAGCGGCAAGACATCGGCTGCCCTGCAGCGGATTGCTTATTTGCTGTACAAAGATCGGGATAATTTAAATGCGGAGCAAATTATTTTGTTTTCGCCTAACTCAATGTTTAACAGTTATGTGTCCAATGTGCTCCCGGAACTCGGTGAAGAGAATATGCAGCAGGTCACCTTCCAGGAATATTTGGACCACCGGCTGAGTAAAGAGTTTGAAGTTGAAAATCCATACGGGCAGCTGGAATACGTGTTAACTGCAGACCATACCTCTTCCTACAGGGCAAGGGTTACGGGCATTCAATTCAAAGCATCTGTCCGCTTTTTTGAAGCGATCCATGCATACATGAAGTCGCTGGAGTTATCCGGAATGCTATTTAAGGACATAGTCTTCAGAGGAAAGCCGATTGTCTCCGCGCAGCAAATGGCAGACAGGTTTTATAGCAGCGACACTTCACTTCGCTTTCATAACAGACTTGAAAAGCTGATGGAATGGCTTATTAAGCAAATTAATGAAGCTGAAAAGGCGGAACGGAATAAGCCGTGGGTACAGGAGGAAATCGAGCTGCTCAGCAATGAGGAATATCATAAGGCACATGCCTATCTCGCGAAAAAACGCGGCTTTAAAGAAGATTCGATTCATGATTATGAAATCGAGCCTGAAGCGTTAGCCCGCTTGATTGTCCGGAAAAAGCTGAAGCCGCTGCGAAAACGAATCCGGGCGTTGCGTTTTGTCGATTTTAAGGGGATATACAAACAGATTTTTACTGATCCCATAAAGATCAAACAGTGGATAGAAGGGGAGATACCAGCAGAATGGACGGATATTTGTCAGGCGACGCTGAAAATGCTGGATGAAGGTCACCTGCTTTATGAAGATGCTACCCCGTTTTTATATCTGAAGGAGCAGATTCAAGGCTTTCAGACGAACAGCTCGATTAAGCACATCGTCGTTGATGAGGCACAGGATTATTCGCCATTTCAATTTGAGTTTCTAAAGCGCCTGTTTCCTGCGTCCAAGATGACGGTCCTCGGCGACTTTAATCAGGCGATCTTTGCCCATGCCAGCGAAATGGCTGATTTTCAACCGCTTGCTGGCCTGTACGGACCGGATGAAACAGAAGTGATCAATATAGCACGAAGCTACCGCTCCACAAAGCCGATCATTGAATTTACGCGAAGACTCGTTCCAAACGGCGAAAGGATCATCCCTTTTGATCGCAGCGGCAAGCGGCCCGAGCTGAAACAAATAACCGATCACGCACAGCTGCACAGCTGCATCGCCTCTAAAGTCGCGGATTTACGAAGCCAAGGGTTAAAAACTATTGCGATCATATGCAAATCGGCTGAAGAAAGTTTGCGTGCATATGAGGCTCTGTCCGGCATCGATGGAATTAAACTCTTGAAAAGCAACTCGACTGAATATGAACAAGGAGTGGTTGTCGTACCGTCGTATTTATCCAAGGGCATCGAATTTGATGCCGTCATTATTTATGATGCATCAGAGCATGTCTATGGTGATGAAAGCCTGCGCCGTGTATTCTACACCGCCTGCACGAGAGCAATGCATGATTTGCAGCTTTACAGCGTAGGGGCACCGAGCCCGTTTTTGCAAGACGTTTTGCGTGAAGGTTTCATCCAGGTCTGACTCGGTCGGGTTATCCGATAAACAAATCTATATTTAACATAGAAAGAAGGATTGATTCTATATGCCGCAGGAAACCAATACGGGTCAAAACAAACCGCCATATGGCA
This sequence comes from Cytobacillus sp. Bac17, assembly GCF_024519925.1. Classification (NCBI taxonomy): domain Bacteria; kingdom Bacillati; phylum Bacillota; class Bacilli; order Caryophanales; family Bacillaceae; genus Cytobacillus; species Cytobacillus sp. Bac17. Next base: position 20,569 of record NZ_JALJRC010000032.1, read on the forward strand.
TGATCGCCATTTTATTTATCGGGGCTTTTGTTGCGATATTGAATGAAACATTACTGAACGTTGCCCTCCCATCCATCATGGAAGAATTCGGTGTGAATGCAACAGCCGTACAATGGCTGTCTACAGGCTATATGCTTATTAACGGGATTTTAATACCGGCGAGTGCATTCTTCATTCAGCGATTTTCTGATAAGAAATTATTCATTACAGCCATGGCATTATTTACTTTGGGAACATTCCTGGCCAGTATTGCGCCTGCATTTGGTGTGTTATTAGGGGCTCGGATGATTCAAGCTTCAGGATCGGCGATTATGATGCCATTATTAATGAATGTCATGCTTACCGCATTTCCGGTCGAAAAAAGAGGGGCGGCAATGGGGATGTTTGGTCTTGTCATGATTACTGCTCCAGCGATTGGGCCGACTCTTTCAGGATGGCTGATTGAACATTACAGCTGGAGGATGTTATTTGACCTTGTTCTGCCAATTGCCCTGTTAACCGTAGTTTTGGCAGTCTTTAAATTAAAAGATATCACACCCCAGAGAGCTATTAAGCTTGATTTCATCTCGCTGGTTTTATCAAGCATCGGATTTGGCGGCTTGCTTTATGGCTTTAGTTCAGCAGGGGAAAAAGGATGGGATAGCCCCCTCGTGTACGGCACGATTGTGATTGGGGCACTTGCTTTAATTACCTTTGTACTCCGTCAGCTTCGGATGGATGACCCTATGCTTGAATTTCGCATCTACAAATATCCGATGTTTGCCCTGTCATCGGCCATTTCAATCGTGATATCCGTCGCCATGTTTTCAGCGATGATTTTGATGCCCATCTATGTACAGACCATACGGGGAATTTCACCAATGGAGTCGGGTCTATTGATGCTTCCGGGAGCGATTGTCATGGGGGTCATGTCTCCCATTACAGGGAAACTCTTTGATAAGTATGGGGCAAGAGTTTTGGCGGTAATTGGGCTGACCATTACCGTTGTAACATCTTATTACTTCAGCAGAATCGGCATGAATACAGCCTATTCTACTCTTGTTCTGCTGTATACCTTTCGGATGTTCGGGATGTCAATGGTCATGATGCCTGTCATGACAAATGGATTGAATCAGCTGCCGGCGATAAATAATCCGCACGGAACCGCTATGAATAATACGCTGCAGCAGGTATCCGGCGCCATTGGATCCGCGCTGCTGATTACCGTCATGAACAACCGCACGAAAGAAAAAGCAGAGGAACTGGCTGCTGACTCACTGGCCAATATGAGTGCCAGTGCAGCTCAGCCATCTGCACAGGCCGCAGCTGACATGCAGCAGCAAATCATGAATGAAGCGATGCTGCATGGCATTAATTTCACTTTCTTCATTTCTGCATTGATTGCGGTGATTGCACTCATACTTGCTTTCTTTATTAAAAGAGTGAAACCCCATTATGAAAATCAAACAGGTGAAGAAGCGGCAGTTAAAGATTGATCAAAAGGCCGAAACCCGGGCGGTATCCAGTTCTGATACCGTCCGGTTTTTTATTTACCCACTATTTTTTAAATAAAAAAGGGGCGGTTGCGATAACGCCAATCACATATAAAACCAATGCGAAATAAGCAGGAAGCAGGTGGATAAAATCCGTATAGTTAATAAAAAAATGAGTTAAGATCCCGGCGGCGAATGCCGGAATCGCCCCAATGGTGAAGGTCCACCACACCCATCTTTCCCCCTCGCGGATCCCCCATAAAGCCAGCATCAAGACGAGCAAGCCTACACTTAAAAGTGCGCTCCCAAATCCTGCACGGTCATGTGCGATCACAGGAATTAACCGATCGTTAAACTCGTTCAGAGCTTCAGGAGTCATGCAAAGATAAGTAAGATCAGTTGGTACAAATACATGTGAAGCCCCAATGACGGAAATGATCATCCCGCCAATAGCTAATGAAAACCCCAGAATCACAAAGCAAAGCTGGCCGAATAAGCTCAGCTTCCACTGCGGACTGTTGAAAAGATTTGAACTGGAGGGAGATGCACTTGCTGTTCTTGATTTTGCATATCCCAATATAAACAAGGGCAGTAATATAAGCCAAAACAGCCCATGGAGCCAATCGAAATAACCGTAGCCAATAAACAGGACAATGCCCAGGAAGCCGATAGCTCCTGCTATATTTACCGCTTTTCTTGCCCAGTGGAGGCCATTTCTTATTCCATGCCTGGCAAGCTGCATATAGATGATTCCGCCTGAAATCATTGTTCCTGACAGCGTCATTCTGTCATGAGCCATAAAGTATAAAATGGCAGGGTTAAAGGAAATAATATCTTTCCTAAAGATCCCCAGAAAGCTCTCGTCATAGGGAAGGATCACCGAAGTCATGCTGAAAAACAGGGCTATGAGCCCTGCAACGGCAATAGCTAAGCCGAACAGCCAGTACCAGCGCCATCCTTTCACTTCGACAGGCTCCTTCGTAAATGTGCTGGTATAAGCCTCGTTAATCCTCTTCGGCAATCCAGGTCCAGTGAAAATGTACTCATCGCCTAACATGATTAAAGAAGCTCCGCTTTCCAGCAGTTTAATAGCATCTGAAGGCTCTTTTACACAGCCTGAAGTAATGATGGGCAATTCTTCGCAGTACAGCTTCCTGAGAGCTGACAGCTTATGAATGAGTTCTTCCGGTGAAGCATTGCCTGTAAGAAGAATTCCGTCCGGGCCATAGTCCAGGCTGAGAGTATCATCCTGTGAAATAGAAAGGATGATAGGTTTATTTAATTCATATTTAAATTGGTTAAATTGACTCGCTGATTGAAAAATATGGCTGCCCAAAATAAATCCGTCGCTAAAAGGAAGCAATTCTTCACAAATTTGCAAGGCTTCCTGATAAGTTCCTTCAACGTTTATAAGAAGCGGAATCTTCTTTTTCTTTAAGGAAAGCAGCTGTTCCTTAGCTCCCATTAACTCCATTGAAGCGTCAGTTAATCTATGTATCTTCTCTAGTTTCGGGTCCATAAATAGTTCTCCTGATGACCCTCGAATGGAAACAGGTCCAACTTCAATAAAACCAAAGCCCAGATTCTGAAAAGCCTTCATCCCTGATAAGTGAGGATCAATCCTGCCGGTAAGTCCGACTGGAGTGGAAAAATGAACACCAAATAAATTTTTCGCATGCTTGCCGGAGGGTTCCATATGACCAAGAAATTCGATTAATCCTTCCCCTATACGGCTGGATGAAATCATGCTCATTCCGCGATGGATAAACCCCCGGCTGAAGGAAGGCGGGAGCTTCTGAAGTATGGGCTTAAAAATAGGATGATACGACCAATCCGGCAAATAAAACACCTCCCATTTTTATCTATTTTAGCATACGAGTTTGGATGGATAGGCAGTTTATTGTGGTGAAAGAGTGCTCCTTCTATTTAAACAGACCGTCAATAAAGGACTAATGACAATTGGATCATTGAAATTCATAGCAAGGAATACAAATTATATTATTTTTATTGCAAATGCAACAAAATTAAGGTAGATTGAATATATGGTATTATTATTGCATTTACAACAAAAATTCATGTTGAGGAGCTGAGTACACTGGAAATTCTCCGTGAAATTGGCATGATCGCTAGGGCACTGGATTCCATAAGCAATATCGAATTTAAAGAGCTTGACCTTACAAAAGGGCAGTACCTGTACCTTGTGCGAATATGTGAAAATCCAGGAATTATTCAGGAAAAGTTAGCTGAGATGATAAAAGTTGATCGGACAACGGCAGCCCGTGCGATTAAAAAGCTTGAAATGAATGGCTTTATAGAAAAGAAAGATGATGAACAGAACAAGAAAATCAGGAAGCTCTTCCCAACAGAGAAAGGGAAAAAAGTTTTTCCTCTTATAAAGAGAGAACATGAATATTCCAATGCGATTTGCTTAGAGGGGCTTTCCGAGAAAGAAGCAGAAACCATTTTCAAGCTGCTTCAAAGAGTTAGAAAAAATGTAGAGAAAGACTGGGAATATGTGAAAAAGGGGAACAAGAGAAATTATTAAAGGAGAGGCATAATGACTATTAATATGAAAAAATGTACACTTGAAGATTTAAGCAGACTTCAGGAAATTAGTTATGAAACCTTTAATGAAACGTTTAAGGAACAGAATTCTCCCGAAAACATGGAAGCCTATTTGGAAAAGGCGTTTAACCTAAAGCAATTAGAGACTGAACTATCTCAACGTTCATCACAGTTCTACTTTGTTGAAATTGATGGCGAGACTGCCGGGTATTTAAAGGTGAATACCGATGAGGCTCAGACTGAAGAAATGGGCGATGAAGCACTCGAAATTGAGAGGATATATATCAGAAGCCCATTTCAGAAACAGGGGTATGGTAAATATCTGTTCAATAAAGCCCTGGAAGTTGCGATGGAACAAAATAAAAAGAAAATTTGGCTGGGTGTATGGGAAAAAAATGAAAAGGCAATTGCCTTTTATAAGAAAATGGGATTTGTCCAAACGGGAGCCCATTCCTTTTATATGGGTGATGAAGAACAAACGGATTTTATAATGGCCAAGATTCTCAAATAATATTTTGAAGGGCGGATGATCATGTATATTCCTAAATATTATAAAGTCACAAATGCGGATGAAATATGGGAGTTTGTTCAAAGTAATTCGTTTGGCACGATGGTCACGACCAAACATGGAAGACCCATAGCCACTCATCTGCCATTGCAGTTAATAAAAGAAGGAGATACGTGCTATTTAACAGGGCATATGGCTTATGGAAACCCGCAATGGAGAACATTCGAAGCCTCTGAAGATGTACTGGTGATGTTCCAGGGACCACATGCTTACATTTCATCCTCATGGTATGAGGAAGAAAATGTCCCGACTTGGAACTATCAGGCTGTCCATGTATATGGTCGAGCCAATATTCTGAGTGAAGAGGAATTAAAGCAGGACCTGGCCATGCTGCTTCAAAAATATGAAAAGCATCGCAGGAATCCAGTTTTATGGGATAAGCTTTCTCCGGAGCTTTTAGAACAGCAGCTAAAAGGAATTGTTGGATTCAAGATTAGGGTAGAGGAAATTCAAGCTGCCGATAAACTAAGCCAGAACCGCAATGAAAGAGACTATCAAAATATAATTCATAAACTCCATGAAGAGAATGATCTTAATTCTAAGCAAATGGCCCAACTGATGGAGGGTAAGGTAAAAAAGAGATTGTAAGTTTATAGGAAAAAACAGAGGAACCAGGATGTCCCTCTGTTTTTTGGCATCTGGAATATTATGTTAGTATAGAGGCGAGGACGTTGATCTTATTTTTCATGAAACGAATTAATATCATTCTCATACAGTAGTTATTAAAAAGGGAGTGAAGCATCGAATATGAAAATCATTTTATTTTTGGCCATACTCGGTTTATGCTTGATTGGTTTTAATTGGCTTATGGGCTATAGAAAAAATCATATCACCATTGATTTGGATGAGAGGTACGTGGACTTTAAAGAGTATGTTGAAGCGATTCAGAGTGAACTTATCAAACAAGGGCGAGAGGTCAGTTATATGGGGAATCGAAAATTTATTATTGATGGCCAGACCTATATTTTCATAGAACGCAATGTTTCGATGGGAGGCGTTCCCCTGCAAAGAACTATTCTGAAACCGGAAAAGTGACTGACCTGAAGGTGCTCAGTTAATCAATTCGATAGCTGGATTCTGGACTGTCATTCGGCAGCTTTTTCTTATGGAGATAGCGGGATATTTGGACAATATAAGTTAATGAGTTTAATAGGGGGATAGGAAGGGACTTGAGGTTATTTATTGTTATTTTACTAATTCTTTTTGGGAGTTTTTTAATTGGTTTAACCATCGATAACTTTGGTAAGATAGGTAGCTTTATTATGAATTTAATTGGGGCTGGGATAAATTTATTAGCTGTTATTATTGCGAGGAACAAGAAAGAAAAACAGCATTCCGTTTAAGCAGAACATAATTTAATTAGCGTGACCTACTAAAGTGCTAATTGGAATGAAAACAAACAAAACATCTTCCAGCGAGGAAGATGTTTTATTTCAGATGGGGAAATCCCTGCTGGCGCAGAGCCTCATACACCAATATAGCAGCTGTGCTTGAAAGGTTGAGTGAACGGACATTATCATTCATGGGTATTCTTAAAAAGTGATCCTTATTTTCTTCCAGTAAGTCTTTTGGCAAGCCCGTTGTTTCTTTTCCAAACATGAAATAATGCTCCTTTGAAGCATCGCTGAAATCAAAGGATGAATGTGCCTGTTCACCAAAGGTTTCAATATAGTAGAACTCGCCTTGGTTTTTTGAAAAAAAGTCATCCATTGAATCATAATACGTTATGTTCACAGAGTTCCAGAAATCAAAGCCTGCCCGTTTGATCATTTCTTCATCTGTTGAAAAGCCAAGCGGCCGAATTAAATGCAAGGATGTATCCGTTGCAGCACAAGTTAGAGCAATATTTCCGGTATTGGCCGGAATATCCGGCTGATATAGTACGACATGTATGGCCAAGGATTGTCACCTCTATCTTCAATTTACCCTCCAAATTATAGCATATTGATTGGGCGTATTAGTAATATGCTAACGGGACAGGGACGTTAGTTAAATAATAGGATCTGCTGACGATTAAAAAACACGCTGATGATTAGCGTGTTTTATACTTCTTCAGGCATAGGTGTTGGAGTAGATTCTGTCCCCATGCTTTCGTATTTTTTATCAATCATATGACGAATATCTTTTAAGCTTGTGCCTTTTTCAAACTCTGATTTAGCCTCACGGGCTATGTCCACACAAACCCCTCAGCCAAAGCCCATGGTATCAAGTGTTACCGTGGTCCCTTTTACGTTATCAACGAAGCAATTCGTATTGCTGGTGTGACCATCTTCTTCATAACAGCCGCAATAACATGGCATGTAATCCAATACCTCTGGATGTGCGATAGCGAACTGATATGCTTCTAAAACTTTAGGGCTGTCGCTGTATGTGGTGACGGCTGACCAGTCATTGCTGCCGATTTCATACGTTAAGACAGGAGCAGCCTGTTCTTGATGGCCGCTATGTGAATGGCTATCCTCTGATGCCTGATCTTCTGCCGGCGAACAGCCAGAAACTAGCACAATGGCTGTTAGTATAGGGAAAATGAAATTCTTCATTAAACCTTCCTTTCTATCAAATTGCTATTTTAATGTAAGAATACCTAATTCTAATTACTGATTCAATGATTCTATGCCTATTAATAATTACCAAGGGCACAATGAATTCATAGAATAGTCATAAATAAAACACCAGCCATCGCTATAATGAAAAGGTACATACAATATTTTGAACATGTAAACAAAGGAGACGTGCTATATATGAGGAAAGCCATTTTTCTTTTTGCCTGTGTTTTATTTTTGCTGGCAGGGTGTTCAAAGGAGAATGACGCTGCCGAAAAAGTTCCTGAATTATTGGAGGTTTCGGTTAACATTCCAGAAGTGATACAGGTAAATCAAGAGGCTGTCATCCAGGCCGCCGTCACACAGGGGGAGGAAAAGGTTGAAGATGCCAATGAGGTTAAGTTTGAAGTGAAAAAAGCAGGTCAAGATACATCAGAAGAAATGATTGGGGAGCATCAAGGCAAAGGTGTTTATTCTATTACAACAACGTTTCAAGAGGCGGGAATCTATTCAGTAACAGCACATGTAACGGCAAGAGGTATGCATAATATGCCAACAAAAGAATTTAAGATAGAATAAAGCAAATAATAATTTTCAGTTAATGGTTCATCCTTCAATTTGGATGAACCATTTGTGCTGTTGGATACTCATTTTCTTATGACATAAAAATATCTTCCTAATAATCAAATGAATGTTTGACTGTTTGGTAATAGATGCATATACTAATAATCAAATAATCGTTTGATTAAGGAGGTGGCTTCCTTGAAGCATGAAGATGTTTGTGAAGTAACCTGCGTAGATGAAGAAAAAGTAAGACGTGTTAAAGAATCTGCCTCACACCACAATACCTCTGCTGTTGCCCAAATATTTAAAGCATTATCTGATGAAACTAGGGTTAAGATTGCCTTTTCCCTATGTGAGGAAGAAGAACTGTGCGTCTGTGATGTAGCCAATATTGTGGGGTGCACAACGGCTACGGCTTCTCACCATTTACGGCTTCTTCGGAATATGGGATTGGCGAAGTATCGTAAGGAGGGCAAATTGGTCTTTTATTCACTGGATGATGATCATGTCAAACAGCTGATTCAAATTGCCTTTACACATCAAAAGGAGGTGGCGCACTATGAGTGAGGCTTTAGCGAAGTCAGATGAAAAAACGGTCTATCGTGTGCAGGGATTCACCTGAGCAGGCTGCGCCACAAAGTTCGAAAAGAACGTAAAACACCTGGATGGTGTTTCTGATGCAAGTGTAAATTTTGGTGCTTCAAAGCTGACCGTTTATGGAGATGCAACCATTGAAGAACTGGAAAAGGCCGGAGCTTTTGAGAATATAAAAATTATCCCTGAGAAGGAGCGGTTTGAAGAGAAGGAAGAACCTTTTCTGAAAAAGCATGCGACTGTCATCGCTTCCTTTGTCCTCCTCGTTATTGGATGGGCTGCGGGGGAACTGAATGGGGAAGGGAGCATTTTCTCCGTTTTAGCGTATGGCGCATCGATGGTTATTGGCGGATACCGCTTGTTCACAACAGGGTTAAAAAATCTAATCCGCCTTCAGTTTGATATGAAAACACTGATGACTATTGCTGTCATTGGTGCCGCCTTTATAGGGGAATGGGGCGAAGGAGCGACTGTCGTCATCCTCTTTGCCATCAGTGAAGCACTTGAAACATATTCCATGGATAAAGCGCGTCAATCCATTCGCTCTTTAATGGATATTGCTCCAAAGGAAGCCTTAATCCGAAGAGGAAATCAAGAAATGATGGTTGAGGTGGATGATATTCAGCTTGGCGACATTATGATTGTCAAGCCCGGGCAAAAGATAGCGATGGATGGCATCGTAGTAAAAGGGGTGTCATCCGTTAACCAAGCGGCTATTACGGGTGAGTCGGTCCCTGTTGCCAAAACGGCTGAAGATGAAGTCTTTGCAGGAACCTTGAATGAAGAGGGACTGCTTGAGGTTAAAGTAACAAAGCATGTAGATGATACGACAATTGCGAAGATCATCCACTTAGTGGAAGAGGCTCAGGCTGAGCGAGCACCTTCACAAGCCTTTGTCGACAAATTTGCTAAATACTATACGCCGCTTATCATGCTTATTGCCTTAGGTGTAGCCGTTGTTCCTCCGCTGTTTTTTGGAGCTGATTGGGATACATGGATTTACCAGGGATTAGCTGCACTTGTGGTTGGCTGTCCTTGTGCGCTCGTGATCTCGACCCCTGTTGCAATTGTTACTGCGATTGGGAATGCGGCAAAAAATGGCGTACTGATTAAAGGCGGTATTCATTTAGAAGAGATGGGCGCAATCAAAGCCATTGCCTTTGACAAAACGGGAACACTAACAAAAGGGATTCCCATGGTAACAGATTACCTTCCGCAATCCCATGCAAATTCTAATGAGCTTTTGTCCATTGCTGCCGCATTGGAAAAAGGATCACAGCATCCACTGGCTTCAGCTATCATGAAAAAAGCGGAAGAAGAAAATGCGGCATACCAGGACATCAGTATTGAAGAATTTTCTTCCATTACGGGAAAAGGTATTAAAGGAATCTTTCAAAATCAGATGTATTATGTTGGAAGCCCGAATTTGTTTGAGGAATTATTATCAAACGGCATTCCTTCTGAATTAAAAGCAACCATTGCCCGCCTTCAAAAGCAAGGAAAAACGGTCATGGCAGCAGGTACCTCAAAGGAAGTATTGGGTCTGATTGCCGTAGCGGATGTGTTAAGAGAAAACAGCAAAAATGTTATTGGAAATCTCCATTCTATGGGGATTCAAAAAACCATTATGCTTACTGGCGATAACGAAGGAACTGCAAACGCGATTGGTGAACAAGTCGGCGTATCAGATATTAAAGCCGAATTATTGCCACAGGATAAATTAAGGTATATTAAAGATCTTAGAAAGAAATATGACCGTGTGGCGATGGTTGGCGACGGTGTAAATGATGCCCCTGCATTGGCTGCTTCTGCTGTTGGAATAGCCATGGGGGGAGCTGGAACAGATACGGCTCTTGAAACAGCGGATATTGCCCTGATGGCAGATGATCTTGGCAAACTGCCATTTACCGTAAAGTTAAGCAGAAAAGCCCTTAGCATTATTAAGCAAAATATTACGTTTTCATTAGGGATAAAGCTAGTCGCATTACTTCTGGTCATTCCAGGCTGGCTAACGCTTTGGATTGCGATTTTTGCAGATATGGGTGCGACTCTTATTGTCACATTAAACGGCTTGAGATTACTCAGAATTAAAGATAAATAAGATAAGAGCTTCCCATTTTTCATGGGAAGCTCTTTTGCTAGGGGGATACTTTGGGATACGACGTTTTGGTTACTGGGGCAGGCCAAGCAAGCCTTTCTGCAGGCTAATATCCTAAAAAGAGAAAAATTTGCTCAAAGACGGAGGAATAAAGCAGAAATCGAAGGCTTTATCTGCCAATGATCATAGCCCCTTCTTTAAGGACCAAAGCACAATGAAAGTAGGAAATCTGATTTGGTCCACTGGCTTTAAATCGGGTGATAGCAGGATAAAGCTTCCCGCAATCTTTAAGGAGAAAGAGATGCCAATACATAAAGGAGGAGTTACTGATAGTCAAGGGTTATACTTTTTAGGGCTCCCTTGGCAATATAGAAGGGGTTCGGCGCTGCTCCAAGGGGGTGGGGAGGTTGCTGATATTTAGTTCATGAAATGGTTAAGAACCTGCAGCCTCTCAGTGATGATTAAAGTCAAAATAATAATGGTATACTTCTGTTGGGAATTAAGTAAATGAGAAGGGAATTTTACTATGAATAAGATCCTAATGTCATTCCTATGTTTTTTCATCATATTGCCATCAATGGCAACTGCTCACACTGGGCTGGAATCTTCAACTCCAAAACCAGGACAAATAGTAACGGAACATCTAAATGAAATTACTCTTACCTTTGCTGGTGAAATTGAATCTTTGAGTACAATGACTCTAGTCATGGAAGGACAAGAAATCCCTTTTTCCGATGTTGAACCAAATGGCAAGCAAATGAGCGGAACATTAGAATCACCACTTGAAAACGGATCCTATGTTATTCGCTGGAAGATAGTCGGGGAAGACGGGCACCAGATTACAGGGGAAATCCCCTTTACTGTAAAATCTGAAGAAAATACAAGTCAAGAATCAGAAATGGAAGAATCTCAAATTTCTGATGAAGAAAAGATGCAGACAGAAGAAACAGAGAAAAGGGCAGAGAGCGAAAAAGAATCCTCTCCAAATAGGATTATGAATATCTTTATTCCAATTTTAACATTGGCTATATTAGTGTTGGGATTGTTCCTTCTGTTCAGAAGGAAGCGTTAAAATGAGTGTAGCCGTACCGTTAGCCGAAGTCGTAACATATCTTTTATTTTCGATTTTAATCGGAAACACAGTACTTCAGTTTATATCTGAAAAGAAAAAGCCCAAAACAAATATCTCTAAAAAGACGCTGCTTTTATCAACGTTAGGCATTTATATTTTTACATTTGGACCGGTCGCACAGACGATTTCTTATTTTAGCGATGACGTAGGTCTTACACTCGCAGCGTATTCAGTTCTGACAGATTTTCAAGTAGGTAGAGCCTGGATCTTCATTGGGTTTATGTCGGTATTCCTATGGATGACATTGTTATTAAATGGTTCAAAATATCTGCAGGCGCTTTGGCTGCTGCTGATGGTTTTTGCCATTGGGTACTCCAGTCATGTTGCCTCATTGTCCTTTTGGAACGGGTTTATTGCACATTCCATCCATTTTCTTATGGTGACACTTTGGACAGGGATTCTAATCCACGTCGCCTGGTTTTCAAGTGATGAAAAAAAGTGGCCATTGTTCCTGCGGTGGTTTACCCCATTTGCCATGATAAATTTAATGATCTTGCTTATAAGCGGCTTTGCTCTAATGTTCTATATGGTTGAACCAAAGGATTATGTGAATTCATGGGTCCTCCCATATGGGCAAATGCTTCTGTTAAAACATCTAAGCATTATTCCTTTATTGGTATTCGCATTTTTAAATGGAGTGCTAACCAGAAAATCATTAATAGTTTCCTCTTTTGACCCTCGGCCATGGATTAAGGGGGAGAGTATTATTATTTTCCTTGTTTTTTGTTTTACAAGTGTATTGGGAACTTTATCGCCACCCCACGAAGTTGAATTTACGGTCCAGTCGGAAGGTGCTTCGATTTGGGTGGAATGGCTTTTGGGGACTGACATTCCTTCTGTAAATAATGTTCATTTAACACCAAATTTTTTATCATTATTTCTATTGGCTAACTCGCTGCTTTTCTTAGCTTTAATTGTGATCAGCTTTAAGAAAGTAAAACCTTATATTGCAATTCTTTTCGGAATGAGTTTTGTTTTTGCCCTTTATTTTGGTTTGATGATTTCTCTATCTATATGATATGCGGTGTCAAAAGATAAGTGGTCAAAACCTTATAAATTGCCATTGCTTTCACTAGCGTAGAAAGCTGGTTGAAATTAGTTAGGGATACTTGATAATATAAAGAAATATTTAATAAAAAAGGATGACTGTCATGAAAAAAGCAGTGAATATAGCCTCCTAAGATAAATTTGATTATATTAGGAGGCGTTGAGTATGAAATTTAACAGTATTAATCGTGACAATTGGGATCGAAAGGAATATTTTGAACACTATATACAGCAGCAGACAACATTCAGTCTGACGAATGAAATAAATATTACGATGCTTATGAAGAACTTAAAGAAAAAGAATTATAAGTTATATCCTGCGTTTATTTTTATGGTGACAAAAATCGTTAACGCCCACAGAGAATTTAGAATAAATTTCAACTCAGAAGGTAATTTAGGTTATTGGACAGAGATATGCCCTCTCTATACCATTTTTGATAAAAAGACACACACATTTTCTGGCATCTGGTCACCAAACTTATCTATTTTTTCTGAGTTTCATTCTCAATATGAAAAAGATGCAGAAGAATACAATGGTACGGGGAGATTATTTCCAAAAATACCTATACCAGATAATACTATTCCGATCTCTATGATTCCTTGGAGTTCTTTTACCGCATTTAATTTAAATATAAATAATGGCGGGGATTTTCTCTTACCCATAATAACTGGAGGGAAGTATTCACAAGTAAATGATGAATTTTTCCTGCCTGTCTCTTTACAAATGCACCATGCTGTTTGTGATGGCTATCATGCTGGTGTTTTTATGAATGATTTACAAAGGCTTGCCGACGAAAGTGCAGATTGGATTTAACTGGTCATTGGTGGAGTATATCGAAGGAACTGTGTGCAGCAGTTCCTTTTTTATAGAAATACTAAAGTTTGTAAATAAAAAAGACAGGAGTTAGTTGCGATGATAAAAGGTTTCGGCGGAATATTTTGGAGAACTAGGAATCTTGATGCTGTGAAAAAATGGTACAGTGAAGTGCTGAAGATTGAAATAGAAAATTGGAATGGGAACTTGATTAAACCCCCATTAGGCAATGAGATTATCTTTTCTTTGCCGAGTATGACAGTTATTTTCCAGCAGAGCAACAAGTGATGTAAAATTTTCAAGTAGATGATTTAAACGAAACTATTAAGCATCTTGAACAAATTGGTGTCCCTCTTGCTAAGGAAAAAGAGGTTAGTGAGTTTGGAAAGTTTATTTGGATCGAAGACCCTGATGGCCGACTGGTCGAGCTTTGGGAGAAATAGCTAGTTGTCATATATTTGTTACTGAGCTATCGTTGCTCATAAGCTTATTATGCTTGTGGGGCAGTTGACCAAATTAAATTATTCTTATGAAAATAGTTGACACTCTTCGCTACTCGGTGTTACGATATACCTGTAATAAGCAATACTGAATAGCGGAGTTTCACAAGTGCTGTTCAGTAAAAAAATTTTCCCTGGTACTAAGTATCACTGAATATAAGTCAGACACAATAGAGGAGGCTCTGAATATGGAAAATTTAACTGAAATGCTGAAGGGATCGCTTGAAGGCTGTGTACTGGAAATCATCAGCCGACATGAAACCTATGGCTACGAGATTACCCGCCGGCTGAACCAGCTTGGTTTTACCGAAGTAGTGGAAGGGACGGTGTACACCATCCTCGTGCGATTAGAAAAGAAAAAGCTGGTGAACGTGGAAAAGAAACCTTCAGATATGGGACCGCCCCGCAAATTTTACTCACTAAATGATGCTGGCCGCCAGGAACTTGAATTATTTTGGGAAAAATGGGATTTTGTATCTTCAAAAATCAACGTCTTGAAGTCAACCTAGTTTCATAAGATATTCTGTCGGATATTTTTGGAGTGTCTTGTTCAGCTTTATAAAAAAAGGAGGAAAAATAACATGTTTGATATGTTTAAAAAAATGATTGGTGATAAAAAAGAATACAAGATGATGATGGCGAGGGTTGAAGCCCTTCCAGAGGATTACCAGTTTGTATTTAAGAAAATCCAAAACTATATGTGGAATTTCTCAGCGGGCAACGGGATGGATATGCTGCACATGCAGTATGAATTAATCGATTTGTTCGAAGCCGGTGCGGCGGAAGGCAGACAAGTGCTGGAAATCACCGGAGATGACGTGGCATCCTTTGCCGACGAACTAGTGGCAAATGCTAAAACCTATGTTGCCAAGTATCGTGAGGATTTGAATGAGAGTATCATGAAGCGATTGGGAAAAAAATAAATTCTATATATAATACCGACTGAATAGGTGTTTTACAAATGTGGTTTATCACCTGCACTATTCAGTTTCATTTTTACCTCGGTACTAAGTTATACAGAATATCTGTCAGACTAAGTAGGGGTTTGTAGGCAATCCAGCTCCGCAAGGCGCTAATTATAAGGAGGAAAAAAGTATGAGCAATGCAGCGATTTTTGTAAAAGGGTTAAAAAAATCCTTTAAAGATAAGGAAGTCTTAAAGGGGGTGGATTTTGAGGTGAGGCGTGGCGAAATTTTCGCCCTGCTGGGTTCAAATGGAGCGGGCAAGACGACGACCGTCAACATCCTCTCGACGCTGATGAAGTCTGATGGCGGAGAAGCTAGTATTCGCGGCTTTGACGTCCAGCGGCTACCGGATCAGGTTCGCCAGAGCATCAGTCTGACAGGGCAGTTCTCAAGCTTAGACGGCATGCTCACCGGGCGGGAAAACCTGATGATGATCGCCAGGCTGAGGGGAGTTTCTAATCCCGCAGAAGTCGCTGACAATCTGCTTGCAAGATTCAGCCTGGCCGATGCGGCTAACCGCCGGGCTGACAATTATTCCGGCGGGATGAAGCGCCGGCTTGACATCGCCATGAGCCTGATTGGGACGCCGGCAGTCATTTTTCTCGATGAACCAACGACAGGGCTTGACCCGGAAGCGCGGATTGAAGTCTGGGATACCGTCAAGGAGCTTGCCGGCGGCGGCACGACCATCCTGCTGACGACCCAGTATCTGGAGGAAGCCGAACAACTGGCAGACCGAATCGCCATTCTGCATGGCGGAAAAATCATCACGACCGGTACTCTAACCGAACTCAAGGAGATGTTCCCGCCAGCGAAGGTGGAGTATATCGAGAAGCAGCCGACATTGGAGGAAATTTTCCTCGCAATCATCGGCAAAAAGGAGGAAATGTAAATGAAAAGTAAAACAGGGGTATTACTAGGTCGTTTAATGCGCAACATTATGCGCAGTCCGGATACGATTATCACGGTGGCGATTACGCCGATTATGATGATGCTGCTGTTTGTCTACGTATTTGGCGGCGCCATAGAGACAGGAACGGACAACTACGTCAATTATTTATTGCCGGGAATTCTGCTGATGGCTATCGCGTCCGGCGTTGCTTACACTTCCGTCCGGCTGTTTACGGATGTAAAGAGCGGGCTGATGTCGCGTTTCATTACGATGCCCATCAAGCGCTCGTCGGTATTGTGGGCTCACGTGCTGACCTCGCTTGTTTCCAATGCGCTTACTATCTTGGTGGTTATCCTCGTTGCTCTCTTGATGGGTTTTCGTTCCAGCGCTGATGTCCTGGAGTGGCTTGCGGTAGCTGGAATACTCGGGATGTTTACACTGGCGCTGACATGGCTGGCGGTCATTCCCGGATTGAAAGCGGGGTCTATGGAAGGGGCGACAGCCTACTCATACCCGCTGATTTTCCTGCCGTTTATCAGTTCGGCCTTTGTTCCCACCGACACCATGCCTAAAATAGTCCGTGCGTTCGCTGAAAACCAGCCCGTGACTTCAATCGTGGATGCGATCCGTGCCCTCTTGTATGAAGGGTCTGTTGGCAGCGGCATCTGGATCGCGCTTGCCTGGTGCGTCGGCATCATGCTCATCTCTTACTTCTTCGCTGTTAAAGAATTCAAACGCCAGTTAGGGTAAGCACACCATTATAGGATAACGGATTCATAGCCCTATAGGGCCTTTTGGCTAAAGGTTAATGAAGCATACAAATAATGAAAAAGGTGAATCTGCCGTGGATTCACCTTTTTCTTATTGGATGATACTTTTTTCAATGACAAGTGACATGCTTTCAGCTATTTGCTGATAAGTAGCATCATTCGGATGAAAGACATCACTGGAAAGATCGCGTTTGGCGTCTGTGACCAGATTGAAAGTATCCACTACTTGAACTTTGTATTTCAAGCCTAGTGTACGGGCAGACTCATTCCATTTTTGGATGATGGAATCAAATGAATCCCCGTTTGGCGATTGCTTGAATGGATTATATAGCCCCATATAGAGTATGACTGCATTGGGATTACTTTCACGAATGTTTTTAAACGTCTTTTCCAAATTCGGAATTTCGGTCTCCAGGATGCCAAGGGCGGTTTCTTCTGAATATTTTTCGAGGATCTCCCCGCTATTAAAAAGGTTATTTCCCCCTATTGTAATGGTAATGATTTTGGCGTCTTTAAGAGATCTCTTGACTTCCTTTTGTTCTAACTGGGCCAGCAAATCTTCAATTCTGGCACCTCTTACACCCAGGTTTTGGAAACGTTCTATAGTATTATTTTCTTTAAGTTCATTTCCAACCGGCTGGACAAAGCCTTCTCCCTTTGATGAGCCGACACCCCTGGTCAATGAATCGCCAAGTGCAACATATGTATCACCAGGTGTGACAGGAACTTCTTCTGTTTTCGCTAGTATCCCTGCTCGAGGCGGACTGGTAACATCCATGTAGGCACTGACTAGGCCATACCCAAAAAGAACTGTCAGCGCAAGGGACAATGTTAAAAATAACTGCCACATCCATTTTTTCATCGTTTGACTTCTCCTTTTAATGTAATTGTATCTAAATTTTTCTCAAATTGAGTATTTAAAAGAGTCATTGTTCGAAAATTTAGTTAGAATAGAACAAGGGTGATGCTATGAGCTTAAAGCCGACAGTTCAATTGGAAAATGTAACGAAAATCATTGGAAAGAAAACGATTATTGATAATATATCATTTGACATTTATCCAGGAGAAGTATTTGGGTTCCTGGGTCCTAATGGTGCCGGTAAAACCACCACGATCCGGATGCTCGTTGGGCTCATTAAGCCAACGTCCGGGAAGGTTGAAATATGTGGTTTTGATGTAAGAAAGCAATTTGTTCAAGCGATGCAGCGCCTCGGTTCTATCGTCGAAAATCCAGAGCTGTATAAGTATTTGAGCGGCCGCGAAAACCTGCAAATCTTTGCACGGATGCTGCCTGATGTGGATGAAGAACGGATCCAAGAGGTCATTGATTTGGTTGATCTGACTGTAAGAATTGATGATCAGGTTCGGACCTATTCATTGGGAATGCGTCAGCGCCTTGGTATTGCACAAGCATTGTTAGGCCGTCCGGATGTGCTGATACTGGATGAACCTACAAATGGACTGGACCCGATGGGAATCAAAGATCTGCGGACATTTATCAGGAAGCTGGTCGATGATACGGGCCTAACGGTGCTCGTATCCAGTCATATTTTAAGTGAAATCGAGTTGCTGGCGGACCGTGTGGCTATTATGAGCCATGGGAAGATCGTGAAGGTCGGCAGCGTCAGCGATTTAGTTGGTGCACTGTCATCTGGTGTGGATTGGAGAGTCAGTGATTCTTTTCGTGCACTTGCTATTCTTAAAGAATCCCCATATGTCCAGGCTGCAGAACTATATGATGACCATACTATACACACTCTTATGGATGATAGCAAAACCTCGCTCCTGAATGAAGCTTTAATGAAGGCGGGTATTGATGTATGGACGATCGAAAGGAAAGTGCAGACATTGGAGGATCTATTTATTAGTTTGACAGGAGGCGATCATATTGTCTAATCCAAATATGGTTGGCCTGATTCATAATGAAGTGATGAAGATTGCTTCCAAAAAACGCATGGCGGTTGTCATCGTTATTTTAGTCATTCTAGTCTCTATGTTTACATACGCACAATACCGGGAGATACAGGAGAAAATCGAAAAACAGGGTACTCTGGACTGGAGAGTGGAGCTTCAGCAGGAGATTGTCGATCGGCAAAATCGGCTGGCATCGAGCGGAATCCAGGACGAGTTTAGACAGTTCCTTGAATTTGATCTGAAGCAAAAGCAGTATTATCTGGACAACGATATTAACCCAAACTATCCTGGAGCCCCTACGTTTATCCGCATCTTTTTCTCACAGGGAATTACGCTTGTCCTGCCTTTATTCATTATTATTATAATGGCTGATATTGTGAGCGGGGAATATAATGATGGCACCATCAAAACATTGCTGTCCCGGCCGGTTAAACGATGGAGAATCCTGATGGCTAAATGGCTGACGGTTTTGCTGTATACGTCATTGCTGATGGCGGCAACCGTGATTGTCTGTTATGGGGTTTCAGGAATCGTGCTCGGTTATGATGGCTGGACTGCACCTATTTTGACCGGATTTCAAGCTTCTGCATCTGGTGAGTTTTCAACGGAATACATCCATATCCTGTCGATGTGGGAATACCTGCTGATGTCAGTTGGGCTTGCCTGGGTGGTAACAGCGGTTGTTGGAACCATAAGCCTCATGATATCGGTTCTGGTGAAAAATACAGCGACTGGAATTGGGGCGATGATGGCCGTGTTAATCGCAGGCACCCTGTTATCTTCTATCGGTTCGAGCTGGACGAGCTCCAAGTATTTAGTGAACTTGAACTTTGATCTGATTAACTACTTAGAAGGTCAAGCTCCGCCGATTGAAGGGATGTCACTGCCATTTTCATTAACCATGCTTGGGATTTGGGCTGCCGCCTGTCTTGCTGTTGCGTTTTGGAATTTTACCCAGAAGGATATGTATTAAGAGTGTCATTATATAAGGATAATCCTTATTAGTATTTAGAGTTCAGAAATAATTGATTGACAATTGGGTGAATTTAAATTATTATCGCTTTAATTAATTAAAAAATTGAATATTTTCTTCTTATCCAGAGAGGTGGAGGGACTGGCCCTTTGAAGCCTCGGCAGCAGGTTCTGATGAATACTGTGCCAATTCCAGCAAGCGCATCGCTTGAAAGATGAGAAGAGGGTTGATAAAACTCTCTTCTTAGGAGGAGAGTTTTTTAATTGTTTATAAATCCAACTTAAGTTATGCGAAAAGTAGATATTTAAAAATGCAAGAGGAGAGAAGAAAAATGAAATATGGTTTCTGGTTGCCGATTTTTGGAGGCTGGCTGCGAAATGTAGAAGACGAAAATATGCCGCCAACCTTTGAATATGCTAAAAACGTCATTCAGTCGGCTGAAAAATGGGGATACTCGACTACGTTAATAGCTGAATTATATTTAAATGATATTAAAGGACCGGACCATGATTCTCTTGAAGCCTGGTCCACGGCAGCCGCACTTGCAGCCGTGACGGAAAAAATTGAAATTATGACCGCGGTCCGCCCTGGTTTTCATAATCCTGCTGTAGCAGCAAAAATGGCAGCCAATATTGATCAAATCAGCAACGGCCGTTTTACTCTAAATGTGGTTTCTGCCTGGTGGGCCGAAGAAGCGCGTCAATATGGCGGTATTTTTACAGAACATGATGAGCGTTATGCCCGCACTGAGGAGTTCATTGATGTTCTAAAAGGGTTATGGACGGAAGAAACCTTCCATTATTCCGGTCAATTTTACGACTTAAGGGACACGAAGCTTGCTCCAAAGCCAGTTCAAAGACCTAACCCGATTCTTTATGCAGGCGGTGAAAGCGAAAAAGGCAAGCAGACCATTGCAGAAAAATGTGATGCTTATGTTATGCACGGCGGAACGGCTGAGGAGATTGATCTGAAAATAGGAGAAATGAAGGCACGGCGTGAACAAACGGGCAATGCGCCATTCAGTTCTTTCGGAATGGCTGCTTATGTTATTTGCCGTGATACAGAAGAAGAAGCTCTTGCTGAGCTTGAAAAAATCACGGCTGTGAAGGATTCCAGCGGTTACGCCGGTTTTAAGGATTTCACTACAAAGTCACAATTAGAGCAGCAGATTCAGCTGCAGGATTACTCTGTCTCTAACAGAGGTCTGCGGCCAAACTTAGTAGGAACACCAGAGCAAATTGCTGATCGGATTTTACAATATGAAGAAGCTGGCCTAGACTTATTATTATTGCAATTTTCACCTCAGCTGGAGGAAATGGAACGCTTTGCAAAGACGGTTATGCCATTAGTGGAACAAAAACGCAGTTTAATAAAGAGCTAGAAAGGGGCCATAATAATGAGCAAGGTATATGTAATTCATGAAAATAGTGAGTGGACAGTCCATTTGACAAAAAGGCTGGAGGAACTGGGTGTTCCTTATGAAGAATGGCATTTAGACGAAGGAACGGTAGATTTATCGGCAGAACCTCCAGAAGGAATCTTCTATAGCCGGATGAGTGCTTCTTCTCATACCCGTGATCATCGCTTTGCAGCTGAATTTTCGGGACAAGTATTGGCCTGGCTTGAAGCACATGGCCGTACAGTGTTGAATGGAACGAGCGCTCTGAAGCTTGAAGTTAGTAAGGTTTTGCAGTACTTGGAGTTAAACAAATCTGGTGTCAGGACTCCCAAAACGATTGCAGCGGTTGGAAAACAACATATTATTAAGGCAGCCGAAGCATTTGCCGGACAGCCGTTTATCACGAAGCATAACCGTGCCGGTAAAGGCCTGGGTGTTCAATTATTCCATAGTATTGAAGCTCTAAAAGCTTATGTGGAGGGACCTTCCTTCGAAGAGCCTGTTGATGGCATTACCCTTATTCAGGAATATATTCAATCTCCTGAAAGCTATATCACCCGCTGTGAATTTGTCGGAGGCAACTTTGTTTATGCCGTCAGGGTTGATACATCGGAAGGATTTGAACTATGCCCTGCGGACGCATGCCAGATTGGCGACTTATTCTGCCCTGTTGGAGAAGAAGCAGAAGAGAGGCCAAAGTTCAAGATCATTGAAGGTTTTGAGGACGAAATTTTAGAAAAATATAAAGACGTTCTGGCCAGGAATCATATTCAAGTCGCTGGCATTGAATTTATCAGAAATGCTGAAGGTGACATTTTTACTTATGATATTAATACAAACACAAACTATAACTCTGAAGCAGAAGCGAAAGCTGGAAAATATGGAATGCTTGAGTTAGCTTCATTGTTAAAGAAGACATTGGAAGAAAAATACGCTGCAACTGCAACGGCTTAATTTGTGAGGACCTGCTATAGCAGGTCCTATTGTCTTTTACTGCAGCATGTTTTATAAAGAAGCAATCCCAATCAATCTTGCGATGAGAGGGATTGCTTCTTTAGTGCTTAAGAGAGCTGCCTAAACCAGGCAGCTTTTTTTTACAAACTGGGCAGGTTAGAAATTGGAAAAATAGGTGGGATTTTATTGATTTAGCTCTAAAAATATAGATATGGTTGTTAAGAGATAAAGGAATTATCCATACATAGGATTGGACTATAAATGAAAACGCTGCAGGAGATGACAGTGTAATCTTGAATATTAGACAGAAATGAAGATTGCGGAGGAATAGTATGATCTCTGATTTAGAATTGATGGAGCTTCATGTGAATGTGTTATTTAGACATGATAGTGAAAATCGAGTGATAGCTGTGAATGAACCCCCTTACGGTGCAGCGCCACGAATTTTCATTGGTGCCACTAGAATGGGTAGTATAGTAAGGTATTCAAACTCACTGGATAAGAGTACTGTAGAGAAGTTAGACCAAGTTATAGGAGCTAACCCTGGTGCTCATCCAGGGAAAATAATAAAGGCATTAAGCATTGACCATCTTTTAAGCAATGTATGGACTGGGCCAGCGTATGTATTTCCTGATGTAAGGGACAGGACTTATTCAAGAGCAATTAAAATAACTCATGAAAACAAAGAAATTTTAAAGTCTCAGTTTCCATATACCTATGAAGACTTTGAATACAAGCAACCCTGTTTTGTAATAATTGAAGACAATATACCAGTTTCAATTTGCTGTAGTGCAAGGAAGACTTCAAAAGCCGACGAAGCAAGTTTGTTTACACATGAAGACTACCGTGGAAGAGCATACAGTGCAGATGTTGCAAAGGCCTGGGCTGCAGAAGTTCAGATACAAGGACGCATTGCTCTATATAGCACTTCTAAGGACAACTTAGCATCTCAATCTGTGGCAAGGAAGCTGCAATTAGCTCAGTATGGAACAGACATTCATATAAGCTGATTACACATGACTGCTTTTGCATCTAATAGGGCATTAATCCAGGAAGGATTAGTGCTTCTTTTGTTAAAGACACTATTAGACAAACGGGGCGGTTTGTTTAATAAGCAATGTGTTATATTAGGTACAGTTATTTTTAATGAGGTGAAAGAAATGGTTAGAAGGAGATAGATAGCCTCCTGAATTAGATGCTGTTTTAATTTTAGGAGGCTAACTAATATTTTTAGGAGTTGCATAAAATGAAGCAAAACAAGTATGATGATGTGAATTTCTTTTCTGAATATAAAAAAATGGCACGTTCAGTCAAAGGACTTGAAGCTGCTGGAGAATGGCATGTATTAAAAGAACTTTTACCCGAGCTCCGAAATAAAAGTGTACTAGATTTGGGATGCGGTTTCGGTTGGCATTGCCGTTATGCTCGTGAACAGCAAGCAAGGTCTGTTATTGGAGTAGATATATCTGAAAAAATGCTTGACCAAGCTCGTGAAATGACTCATGATTCCTTCATTTCATACATTAAAATGCCAATTGAAGACATTGATTTTTCAGACTCTCCATTTGATGTTGTCATCAGCTCATTGGCTTTTCATTATATTAAGTCCTTTGAAGCAATTTGTAAGAAGGTCTATGATTGTTTAAAGCCTGGAGGTTCTTTTGTCTTTTCAGTTGAACATCCAATCTTCACTTCTCGGAACGAACAAGATTGGCATCATGATGACAAAGGGAATCGTTTGCATTGGGCAGTTGACAATTATCAATTGGAAGGATTACGTGAAACAACATTTCTAACTGAAAACGTTATAAAATACCATCGCACATTTTCAACTTATATCAATGCCTTAGTTAATGCTGGATTTAATATAAGGGCAATTAAGGAACCTATTCCCTCTGAGGAAATGTTAATCAGTATTCCTGAAATGAAAGATGAACTCCGTAGACCTATGTTCTTAATTATCTCAGCAGAAAAGTAATTGTTTAAACGTTCCTGCGTAAATGCAGGGACGTTTTTCTTATTTAACATGCGATGCAGGTTAATTAAGGCAGTAATTTCCAAAATACAGGAATTCCTTTAATTAATACAGAATAATTTATTAAAAATTACAGGTATTTCGGAGGAAGTATTTTATGTTTTTACAAGCAGTTTTTTATTGGTAGGGATGGAACTATCGGTGGAAGTGGCAGTGTTATTTATCCAGGAGACTTTAAATTGTTTTCCGATGTTGCAGAGTCAATACAGCAATTGAAAAAATCCGGGGTCTTAAATTGTTCTTTCACTAATCAATCTGGTAATTCATTTCGATTAACTACCATTTTCCCCAGCCTTCGTCCTTTTGGTCGTTAAACATCCCGATTAACTACCATTTTTCCTCGCTCCATGTTATTTTCGTCGTAATACATCCCGATTAACTATGGTTGCTGCTGGTTAAAAAGGGGCAAGTAGTTAAAGAAGGCTTAGTTTCCTAAGCCTTCAGTTTGTAGACAAAAAGAGTTCGGAATAGTCTCATTCCGAACTCTTTTTTTCATTTTTTGTGGGACTTCAAGTAATTACAGAGAATTGCAGACCTCTCCGAGGTTATCATTTAGGCCATTTCTGGACCTTGCCAAGTCCAGTTGGCCATTTTCTTCAAATTCATGGCAGCGAAAGTAAGCATCGCCTGCATCGACA
>NZ_JALJRC010000033.1:0-44442 GCF_024519925.1 Cytobacillus sp. Bac17
ACCCGGAGTGAGAGTCCGAACCCGGTACAACTTCGGACAGAGAAATCGAAAAACCTGGTGTGAGAGTCCAAACCCGGTGCACCTGCTGGAAAACTCAGCATAATAAAAAGACGATTTTCCGCATCTCTTAGGAAAATCGTCTTTCTCATTAACCTCGTTTTATAATCAGTATCCAGATATATAATAGTATGGAGATCCCTACCGAACCGGCTGCTGTCATATAAATGCTGCTGTAGCCGAACAAATGGGCGATTTGGCCAAAGACCATTGCACCTATCCCAACTCCAAGATCAAAAAAGGAGAAGAACGTTGCATTAGCCATCCCGCGCCGATTGGCAGGCGCTTCTTTTATAGACCAGGCCTGAAGGGCAGGCTGGACTGATCCGAACCCTAGACCATAAAAAATGGCCGCTATATACATGATCATGCTGTTAGGCAGCCATGCCAGCAGGAACATGGCTGCTAAAATCAGCACCGCACCAGGTAAAAACACAGCCTGATGCCCCCGTTGATCATATAATCTGCCGGCAAACGTCCGGGAAATCATTAAGGCAATCGCAAACAGCAGGAAATACCAGTGTATTCCGCCTATGCCTTTTTGGGCAGAGTATATTGGAAGAAACGAAGCGATGCCGCCGAAGGTAACGGTAATGAAAAATAAAAGAAATGATGGCCTTAAGGCACTTTTTTCATAGATATCCCATCGCTTAAGGGGAACACTTTGTTTTTCAGCCTGCTTGTAGTTGATTCTAGATGACAATACCAGTGCGGCTAAACCCAGCAGGGCACAAATTAAAAATAAGAGCTTGAAAGATATAACTCCGGCAAGCGCCAGTCCCAGGGTGGGGCCGAAAGCCAGGGCTATGTTCCCGGAAAGACCGAAGTAGCCCATCCCTTCCCCGCGCCGCTTAGCAGGTATCAAATCGGTGGCAATCGTTCCGGAGGCTGTAGTTGAAAAACCCCATCCAAATCCCTGGACAATCCTTAAGACAAATAAGAAGATTAAACTATTAACAAATCCAAATGAACCAACCGAAAGAACAAAAATCGCAAGACCCGTTAAATAGACAAAACGCCTTCCCTTTGTCTCCAGCATATGTCCTGCATAAGGACGCAATAGCAGAGCAGAGAATGTAAAGATGCCGACTACAATCCCGATCAGCTGGTCATTCCCTCCCAATTTTTCAACAAAAAGAGGGATCGTGGGCAATGTCATTTGAAATCCGAGAAAAATAAAAAAGTTGGACATCAATATGAGCACAAAATCTCTAGACCAAATCTTCTCAGAGCCTGCATTCTGTTTTTTTGCTATAGTTTGAGCCATATAAATCCTCCCAAAAACGATGTAAAATGATTAGGAAACCTAAATATTTTTCTATTATAAATGAAAACAAATGGAAATTCTAATGAATGCCACTTTAAGGAGGAGTCAAATGAAGATTAGAGAAAGAGGAGTAACGATTGGAAAACTGCAGCCTGGCAAAAAGAATTGCATTACAGATGTAGAAGGGGTCATGGTAGGCCAAATCACTCTGCACTATCCTCTCAATGATAATGACCAATATGTCTGTACTGGTGTAACCGCAGTTTTGCCTCATGGCAGAAATTTATTCCGTGAAAAGGTCCCGGCAGCGAGCTATGTCATCAATGGCTTTGGAAAAACGACTGGTCTGGTTCAGGTTGAAGAATTGGGCATGATTGAATCTCCCATTATGCTGACAAACACATTTGGAGTTCCGGCGGTTACACATGGAACCCTGGAACACATGTTACGAACCACTCCTGAAATTGGAGACACAACTGGAACGGTCAATATTGTCGTTGGTGAATGCAATGATGGGTATCTAAATTCCATTCGTGCACTTCCTGTGAAACCGGAACATGCAATAGCAGCCATTGAAAATGCCAATTCGGAAAGAACGGAGGAAGGTGCGGTCGGAGCAGGAAAAGGCATGGTATGTTTCGGATATAAAGGCGGAGTAGGGGCGTCATCGCGGGTCATAAGCGAAGAACAAAGCTCAAAAGACTACATAATCGGGTGCCTGGTGGTCACCAATTTTGGCAATAAAGATGAATTTCCATTCAGGAAATACGGCCTGTCAGAAATTCCGCAGGAAACCAAGGAAACGCCCGATGGCTCGATTATGATCATCCTTGCCACGGACGCACCAGTCAGTGACAGGCAGCTGAAAAGGCTTGCCAAGAGATGCGGTATTGGCCTCGGCCGGACAGGAAGTCATTACAGCAACGGCAGCGGGGATATTGTCATTGCTTTTTCAACTGCCAGAACCATTTCTCACCAGAGCACTGAACACGTTGAATTTGCCCATTTGATCAGAGACGACCATCCGCTTATGAACAAGCTTTTCCAAGGTGCTGCCGAATCCGCGGAGGAAGCAATTCTCAATTCCTTATCCCAGGCAGAAACGACGAAAGGGAGGCAGGAAAGAGTGGTCGAGGGTATGTTTTCATAAGACATTTATCTACATTCTAAAAAGTCTATCTTTTCAGTTAATTACTTGATATAATGATGGATAAGTGAAAATACCAGGTGAGGGCGCCTTAATAGGTAAGCTGTTTTATGGCTTATTCTGTTAAGGCGCCTTTTTGTATGGAGTGAATGTAACCGCTTACTGTAATAAGCTGAGTTGGTGCATACCACTCCCTATAATCGAAGGGAGGCAATTTATGTTTACTTGTACACTAAAGAATGAAACCTATCAATTCCGTTCAATTTCAGATGTTTTGGCAAAAGCCGGTGAGGAGAAATCAGGGGATAAAATGGCAGGCATTGCTGCCAGATCTTCTCTTGAACGAATGGCAGCCAAAGTGGTGTTAAGTGAAATAACACTAAAGGAAATATATGAAAATCCGGTTATTGCATATGAAAAGGATGAAGTAACCCGCATCATATATGATGATCTTAATCTTTTTATTTATAAGGATATCGCAAACTGGTCTGTTGGAGAATTAAGGAATTATATTTTATCCCACCATACCAGTACGTCGGATTTGTTCAGAATCAGCAGGGGTCTGACGAGCGAAATGATTTCTGCTGCAGCAAAGCTGATGTCGAGCATTGACCTTGTAATGGCATCGCAGAAAATCAGGCCAACTGCGCATTGCAACACAACAATTGGCGAGTCTGGACGCCTGGCATTCCGCTGCCAGCCTAATCATCCCATTGATAATCCCGAGGGTATTCTTGCATCAATGAAAGAAGGTCTGTCCTATGGTTCGGGTGATGCTGTCATAGGTGTGAACCCCAACAATGACTCTATCGAATCAGTCTCGAGAATTTTACATATGACTCATGATTTTATTCAAAAGTGGGATATCCCGACGCAGAACTGTGTTCTTGCCCATATTACAACCCAAATGCATGCCCTCAAAAAAGGTGCCCCTATAGCTCTTATGTTCCAAAGCCTTGCTGGTACACAGGCGGCAAATGATGATTTTGGAGTTTCAAAGGAAATTCTTGATGAAGCCTTTCAGCTGATGGCCACACAAGGGACATCAACTGGTCCGAATCAGCTATACTTCGAAACTGGCCAGGGATCGGAGGTATCGCTTGATGCCCATCTTGGCATAGATATGCAGACACTCGAAGCCCGTACCTATGGATACGCCCGGCATTGGAAACCGTTCATGGTTAATAATGTATCCGGTTTTATCGGGCCTGAGACGATTTATGACGGCAAACAAGTGATTCGTGCAGATCTCGAGGACCTTTTTATGGGGAAAATGCATGGACTTCCAATGGGGATAGCCCCTACATATACAAACCATATGCAGGCAGATCAAAATGATCAGGAAATCGCTGGTATGCTGACTGCTCTTGCCGGTGCGAATTTTTATATGGGCGTGCCTGGCGGAGACGACGTTATGCTAAGCTATCAGGATACCAGCTATCATGATGATGCAAGCTTAAGAGAAATGCTTGGGCTCCGCCCTCTTCGCGAATTTGAGATATGGCTTGAGAAAATGGGAATTATGGAAAATGGCAAACTAACCGAACGAGCGGGAGATTTATCAATTTTTAAGTAGGAAGGGGGAATCAGTAATGGATATTCAGACAATCGTGAAGCAGGTAATGGAAGAACTCCAAAAAGGAGGGCAAATAAAAAACAGTCCTATTGTAAAAGAACCTGCAGAAACAAAGGAATCAAAGGGCCGCAATATAAATTATGAAAAGAGTAGCCAAGTAGGTGTAGAACAGCCAGCCAATCGGGAAGAGATCGAGAGGGTGCAATCCATTACGCCTGCCAGGATTGGGATTGGACATACTGGAACACGAATGAAAACAAAGAATTACCTGGAATTCAGGATAGATCACGCAGCAGCCCAGGACGCAGTGTTTAAAGACGTTTCTGAGGATTTGCTGAAGGAGTTAAAGCTGCCTGTGCTCTTTTCAAAATCTGAAACGATGGACCAATACTTAATGGACCTGGACAGCGGGAGGCAACTCAATGAAACATCCAGAAAATGGGCTGCAGAAAATCTTCCGAAAAATAAACAGGTGCAAATCATTGTATCCGATGGACTGAGTTCAACAGGTGTTGAGGCAAATATAAGAGATCTGCTGCCAGCGCTTGTCCAGGGGTTAACATCGAAAAAGATTACCATTGGAGATCCTGTTTTTATAAAGCGGAGCAGAGTTTGGATTCAGGATGATTTAGCTTCTATTGTCAATTGTGATTGCATTATTTCACTCATAGGAGAAAGGCCAGGATTGGCAACTGCTAAAAGCATTAGTGCCTACCTGATATACCAGCCCAATGAGGATACTGTCGAAGCAGATCGCACTGTTATCAGCAATATTCATGAGGGAGGGGTCCCCCCTGTTGAGGCGGGTGCCCATCTGGCTGATTTAATAGAGGTTATATTAAAGCATAAAGCGAGCGGTGTAAAATTAGCACAGCTTAAGTAGTATAGGAAGGCAGCAGGATTACATTTTTTCCAGCTGCCTTTTCCATTATCCAGGATAATTCCATAACTGTACCAAATTTCCTATTAAACAATTGAAAACGATGTTGACATTCTTCGGCATTCCCTTTAATATTTTTATATATTCTGACATTTTTAAATACTTATTGGGAGATCTCCGTCTATGCCAAACTTCTCAGTCGAAGAGCTATGCACTCTTCATACAAGTCTTTCAAAAATGGATGTCGAAAGAATTAAAGAGGTCTCTGCCAATCTCTCATTAATCGCCGATCTGAACCAGGCAAACGTTTTTGTTGATTGTCCTACTAAAGAAGGTAAACATGCGATAGTAGTAGCTGAAGCCGCCCCAAATACTGCTAAATCCGTTTATCAGAAGCCTGTCGCAGGAAAGTTCGCCTATGAAGCTTTTGAACCCGCCGTTTTATATACCCTGAGGACAGGGAAAAATATGTTTCTCAATCGCGCCTTGACACAGGAGGGCAAGACGGTGGAACAAAGCGTGGTGCCGATTAAAGGCTCAGAGGACCGTGTCATCGGGGCACTGATTATGGAGAAGGACATCAGTGAGAAGCTGCAGCGGCAGCTCAAATTGGAAGCGTTATCAGAAGCGACTGAAACCTTGAGCGGTATACTCATTGGAATGGCAGAAGACCGGCCGATCATCCCAGAGGTAATTGAGGAATCACTATTCTTTATTGACCATGAAAATAAGGTTGTTTATAACAATCCTTCAGCAACTAATCTCATACACGAAATTGGCAAGGAAAATTGCAGGCCCGGCGTCCCGCTGATTGATTGTTTTCCCTGTATTCAAGAAATTCTTAACGAGCCGGAAGAGCTCCTTGTAAAAGAAATGAAAATGATGAATAAGGTATTCCGTGTTAAGAAAATAAGTCTTGATCTTGCCGGTAAGTCGGATGGAACCTTCATCATACTTAAAGACCTGACAGAGCTCAGGGAAAAGGAACGGGAGATTGCTGTTAAATCTGTGGCCATACGGGAAATCCATCACCGTGTTAAAAATAACCTGCAGACTGTTGCCAGCCTTTTGAGGCTCCAGATGAGAAGGGGTGTGCCGGAAGAAAGCAAGGTGCATTTCGTGGAAAGTCTGAACCGCATCTCGAGTATTGCTTCGGTGTATGAAATTATTCTCTCGAGCTCAAGTGTAGATGAAGTAGATATATACAGCCTAATAGAGAAAGTTGGCAATATGCTGGTCCATGAAGCAAAACACGAGCAGAAAAAGATACATATTCAGTATAGGGGACCAAAGCTTTTAATCGACTCTGAAAAAGCTGTATCCCTGTCTCTGGTCATCAATGAACTTATACAGAATTGTGTAAAGCACGCATTTAAACATATGCATGAAGGAATAGTCGAGGTCTGTTTCGAGTATTCGAATGATGAAATTAAGGTTGAAGTCATCGATAACGGTGAAGGGTATTCCCCGGAAGCAAAACCTTCTCTAGGCTTAGATATTGTGAAAATGATGATCGAGCACGACTTATCCGGTCATTTTTTAATCGAACGGGCTGAAACAGGGACTATTGCAGCTGTGCAATTTCCCTTTGAAAGGAAGGCGGAATAGCTGTGAAAAAAAGAATAATGGTTGTGGAGGATGAATCGATTGTCCGCATGGACTTAAGCTTGATGCTACAGGACGCTGGATATGAAGTAGTTGCTGAGGCAGGCGATGGTGAAAGAGCGGTCGAGCTTGCTCTTTCATTAAAGCCTGATTTAATCCTGATGGATATCAAGATGCCTAATCTGAATGGACTAAAAGCAAGTGAAATCATTTCCAATAAAATCAATACACCCATCCTGATCCTAACAGCATACAGTCAGCGGGAATATATTGATAAAGCCAAACAGGCAAATATACTCGGCTACCTTGTTAAGCCTGTTAATGAAGCCAGTCTGATTCCAGCTGTTGAAATTGCGCTCAGGCAGGCTGAGAATGCAAATGCATTCCGGGAACAGGTGGAATCCATGAATCAAAAATTAAATGAAAGAAAAATAGTTGAAAAAGCAAAAGGCATTTTAATGCAAAAGTTTAACATGCATGAAGAAGATGCTTTTAAGAAAATGCGAAAGATCAGCATGAACAAACAGGTTACACTGGAAAATGTGGCAAAGCGTATCATAGTAAAATATAACGCTTAATATCTTTTACAAGTGGATAGAACAGGCAAAGGTGCCATGCGTCTGCAAAAGCTGACGTGCGGCACCTTTTTGTCTTTTTACCTATTTTTTTACTATCAAACTGCTGTTTATCCTATGTTCTTGTAAAGAAGCTGCAGGATTCCGTTAACATATAAAACTTTTTAGGGAGGGATTTATGATGGAAATGGTAGGTAAAATCGTTATTTACATTATCATGGCCTGTGCTGTGGCTGGAGCTTTTGCAGCCATCCGCAACAGTGATGAGGGGTTAGGCAAGCAATTTATGGAGGGGCTTCATGCTGTTGGCCACATTTTTGTACCGGCTGCCGGGATAATGGCTTCCATTCCATATTTATCGTGGTTTATCGATAAGGTCTGCGGTCCATTTTTTGCTGCGATCGGGGCAGATCCTGCAATAGCTGCAACTGCCATATTGGCAACCGATATGGGCGGCTACCAGTTAGCTGAAGTGTTAAAGCAAACACAGGAAGGCTGGATCATGGCGATGATTGTCGGTTTTATGGCGGGGGCAACCATTGTTTTCTCCATACCGATGGGCCTGGCTATGCTTGATAAGAGAGACCATAAATATATGGCTCTCGGGGTGATGTCAGGCGTTCTGACCATTCCAATCGGTGCTTTCATTTCAAGTGTGATTATTGCGGTTTCCAGCTCAAGTTTCAGGGATTTCATTTCCACCTCCGGCGAGGCGAAATATCAGTTCGCGCTTGGTTTGGGACAAATCTTATTGAATTTAAGTCCGCTTTTAATCTTTGTTGTCCTGATTGCACTGGGGTTATATTTCCTGCCGGATTTAATGATCAACGGGTTCATGTGGTTTGGACGTATTTTAGATGCGGGAATTAAGCTGGTTTTGGTATTTTCCATCGTGGAAATTTTTACTGGATTATTCACAACAGTATTTGGAGGATGGGGCTTCCACCCAATCATGGCGGATTCGGAGGATCAGTTCCGGGCGCTTGAGACTGCCGGCTATATTGGAATCATGCTTGCCGGTGCATTTCCGATGGTTTATCTTCTTCAAAAGTATGCCGGCGGCCCGCTGGAGGCACTTGGCAGTAAAGTGGGATTAAGCAAGGAAGGCAGTGCAGGGATAGTTGCCACAATCGCGAACATCCTTGCGATGTTTAAATTGGTCAGAACAATGCCGCCTAAAGATAAAGTCATTAATATTTCCTTTGCAGTCTGTGCCGCCTTTTTACTTGGTGACCATTTATCCTTTACAGCAAATTTCCAGCCAACATTAATCCTTCCGATTATAGCCGGTAAAATTTCTGCTGGAATCATCGGAATTGGTTTAGCATACTGGCTGTCTGTACCTAAGGCTTTGGAATTGGAGAAAAAAGACCGTGAATCTGGCATTATCGGAAAAGATGAATATTTAACGAAAGAAGAAAAGGTTAAAAAAGCAATATAAGCAGGAGTCACCTGGGAGGGCCTAAGCAATGAATGAAGAAAAAAAACGATTTATTCAAGAATTTGTGCCGGGAAAACAAGTAACACTCAGCCACTTAATCGCAAATCCCGATCCGGATATGTTTGAAAAACTGGGGATCCAGCAGGCAGGAGCGTTAGGTATTTTAACACTGACACCAAGTGAAACGGTTATTATTGCAGGAGATCTGGCGACCAAAGCGGCAGACGTGCAGATCGGGTTCCTGGACCGATTCACAGGCAGCCTTGTAATTGTAGGAACCGTATCAGCTGTGCAAATGGCCATGGAGGAAATCAACCGCTTTTTATCTGAAACACTGAGGTACACTCCTTCGGAAATAACTAAATCATAAGGAGCTGTATATAGAATGTCCAAAATGAACAGAGCGATGCTGATCGGTTCCATCGGGGCTGGAAAGTCGACTTTAACAAATGCTCTTCTTGGCCGCAAAGCGGTAGCGGTTAAAACACAGGCCCTGAACTATTATGACTGGATTGTGGATACGCCGGGCGAATATACAGAGAATCCATTTTTCTATAAAAATATCATGGCTACGGCACTCGAAGTGACCCATGTACTATATTTGCAGGATTCTACAAAGCGGAAAACCATTTTTCCGCCAGGTTTTAGCAATGGGTTTAATAAGCTGCCAATTGGAGTCGTGACAAAATGCGATTCTGATCAAGCGGATGTAAACTCAGCAATCAGCCAGCTTAGAAATGCAGTTCCCAAAGGGCCTATTGTCATTACCTCCTCTATTTCCGGAAAAGGAATAGATGAAATACGGTGCCTCGTGAAATGCCATTCTCTTCAGGAAATGCAGGATTATGCAGATTCATTGCCGGATGATGTCGTAATTTTCAGATGAAACCCTTTACAAAACGAAGATAATAGAATATATTTTAAATATACAAAAAAATAGATTAGGCAAAGGCGCCTTGTATGAACAACCAATTAATGGTTGCTCATATGCGGTGCCTTTTTTTATTTCCTGCATAATTGTTAAATTGCTACAGTAAGGCGGGGATCATGTTGAAGCGTTACGATGCACAAAAAGAGAATATAATCAGCGCAGGAATCGACATCGGAACGAGTACGACCAAACTCGTCATCAGCAGATTTTCTCTCATGAATATGGCTGGCGGAACCCATATGCCGCGAATCGAAATTATCGAAAAGGAAGTGCTTTACCGGAGCCCGATTTACCGGACTCCTCTTCTAACCGCTTCATCAATAGATATTGAAGCTGTAGAGAGGCTTGTCAGAGAGGAGTATACTACTGCGGGAATCCGGCCGGCTGATATTAAAACAGGGGCTGTCATTATTACAGGAGAAACGGCAACAAAACAGAATGCCGAAGAAATGGTCCATTACCTATCTGACCATGCAGGAGATTTCCTTGTCGCCACTGCCGGTCCTGATTTAGAAGGAATCATTGCTGCAAAAGGTTCAGGAGCTTATGAATTATCCAAAAGGACTGGAAAAACTGTGGCTAATATTGATATTGGCGGAGGCACTGCCAATGCTGCAGTTTATCGTTCAGGAAGGCTGTGCGGAACATGCACCCTGCATATCGGCGGCCGGCTGATTGAATTTACAGACGGCAAAATAAATAGTATTTCTCCTCCTGTTCAACAAATCCTTCGGCAATGGGGA
The DNA here is from genome assembly GCF_024519925.1 of Cytobacillus sp. Bac17. NCBI lineage: Bacteria > Bacillati > Bacillota > Bacilli > Caryophanales > Bacillaceae > Cytobacillus > Cytobacillus sp. Bac17. The sequence goes on from NZ_JALJRC010000033.1 coordinate 10,223, forward strand.
GCTGATTTAAAAAGAGGGGACAGCAGAAGTCACCCTATCATCGGAAAACTGACAGACTACATGGCAGAAGCAATTGCCCGAATGCTAAGGAAGGATCTTCTAAAGGATGATTTGCCTTTGCTTCTGGGACATGATCCAAATTGGACAGAGGAGATAGATTACATCATGTTTTCAGGCGGGATCGGTGAATGCTTGTACCACTTTGAGAATGCTGATTCCTCTCCTGCCCAGTACGACGATATTGGAAAACAGCTGGCACAGTCATTGCAAAATTGCCGTGAGCTGGCCTCCTTTAAATGGGTGGAACCGGATGAAACGGTCAGGGCAACAGTTCTCGGGGCAGGTACACAAACGACAGAAATCAGCGGTGCGACCATCCATGCTGAAGGCAATGAACTGCCAATTCGCAATTTGCCCGTCTATCAGATCCGGTTTGATTACAATTTGGAAAAAGGTCTCCATAAGATTCAAGAAGCAGTAAAAAAGGCGGTGGAAATTTATGACCCTCAGAAGGAGGGACAAAATTTCGCCCTGTATTTAACGGCTCTGCCATATTTGGGCTTTCGTGATATTCAGGAGTTATCTTCAGTCTTGCTGAAATCCTTAGAAGCAAAGCCGATTCCGGAACAGCCGCTTGTTGTCGTATTAGAAAGCGACCATGCTAAAGTCCTTGGCCAGACGATTAAAGTTCAGGAAACAAGGCAAAGTATCGTATGCATCGACCAGATTAAGGTAGAGCATGGAGATTACATAGATATCGGCCACCTGCTTCAAACCAATGTAGTACCTGTTGTCATTAAAACATTGACATTCCATCGGTAAGAAAGGGGGGATTATTTATGAAGCTGCAAACGAGTCATTTAGGAAATGTGTATCAATTCGAAAATCTAAAAGATCTATTTGCAAAAGCAAATGAAGAAAAATCAGGGGACCGCCTCGCGGGAATCGCAGCGGAAACCGTCCAGGAAAGAATCGCCGCCAAATTGGTTCTAAGTCATTTAACCCTATCTGATATCCGAGAAAATCCTATGCTTTCGCCTGAAGAGGATGAGGTTTCGAGAATTATAGAAAGCGGGATGAATGAACCCGTCTATCAGAGCATAAAAAATTGGTCAGTTGCTGAACTTCGTGAATATATCCTGGACGATGACACTACAGGAGAAGATTTAAAAAGAATCGGCAGGGGATTGAACAGTGAGATGATCGCCGCCGCTGCAAAAATCATGTCTAATCTTGATCTTGTTCACGCGGCAAACAAAATCGAAATACTATCCAAATGCAATATAACGATTGGATATAAAGGAACATTGGCTTCCCGTCTGCAGCCTAATCATCCAACCGATAATGTGGATGGCATGATCGCATCCCTCAAAGAAGGTTTATCCTACGGCATAGGGGATGCAGTGATTGGAATTAATCCAGTGGATGATTCGGTTGAGAGTGTAAAAAGATTGCTCCATGCCACACATGCTTTTATCAAGGACTGGGGAATACCAACACAAAACTGTGTGCTTGCACATGTAACAGCTCAAATGAAGGCTATAGAACAGGGAGCACCTGCAGATATGATCTTCCAAAGCATAGCCGGAACAGAGGCTGCCAACCGATCATTCGGAATTACTGCCTCACTTCTTGAGGAAGCAAATGACATGGCAAGAACTCTCGGCACCGGCACCGGGCCACAGCGTTTATATTTTGAAACGGGCCAAGGTTCAGAGCTTTCCGCTGAAGCGCATTTTGGAATGGATCAAATGACACTGGAATCGAGAAATTACGGCTTTGCCCGGCATTATGACCCTTACATCGTAAATACAGTGGTAGGTTTCATTGGGCCGGAGTATTTGTACAACAATAAGCAAGTCATCAGGGCCGGGCTAGAAGATCATTTTATGGGAAAAATGCATGGCATCCCTATGGGTGTTGATATCTGCTACACGAATCATATTAAGGCCGATCAAAACGATATCGAAGACCTTGGCGTTCTGCTGACAGCAGCTGGAGTGAATTTTATTATTGCTGCCCCAATGGGGGATGATTGCATGCTCAATTATCAATCCATGAGCTATCATGACGTTGCCACGCTTAGGCAGACGATGAATAAGCAGCCATCTCCAATATTCAGGGATTGGCTTGAGAAAATGGGAATCTTCGAAAATGGAAAGCTGAGCAAAATCGCAGGCGATCCAACCATTTTTTCACGATAGGAGTTGAAATGAATGAATCCTGAACTGATTGAAAAAGTAACACGCCTTGTAGTGGAAAAACTTCAATCGCAGCAAACCTCTGATGTGAAAGGGCAAGAAAGCAGCGCAGGAGTAAAATTTTGGCAACATACATCAAACCCCAGCACACAACCATCCAAGATGGCAGTGGAGGTGATCAAGGCTGGAAAAGAGGATACAGACAGTCTAATAAAAATTAAAAGCTATCAGAATACAAATGCTCTTAAAATGACCTCAACAGTTAAAGCGAGTCATGATAAGAACGAAAATTATTCAAAAAAGGCAGGCATTGATCATCCGGCAGATCCAGTAGAGCTGGAGGCACTCAAGAGCAAAACACCTGCAAGAATCGGGGTGGGAAGAGCAGGAACAAGACCGAAGACAGACACATGGCTGAAATTCCGCTTTGACCATGCAGCAGCAGTCGATGCTGTCTTTGGAGATGTAAATGATGAGCTTATAAACCATCTTGGACTCTTTAAAGTCAATACGATGGTAAATGAAAAAGAAGTGTACATCCGAAGACCCGATTATGGCAGAAAGCTATCAGAAGAAGCCAAAAAAATCATTCTTGCTAAATGCCAAAAGGGACCGGCTGTTCAAATCATTATGTCTGACGGGCTTAGCTCAAGTGCGATTGAAGAAAATGCAGAGGATGTATATCTATCCCTTCAGCAATCATTAAAAAGTTTAGGCCTCGATATGGGGACCCCTTTTTATATCGAAAAAGGCCGAGTGGCTGTTATGGATGAAGTAGGCGAGCTCCTGAAGCCCAAAGTAGTTGTTTTATTGATTGGCGAGCGTCCTGGTCTGGTCAGTGCAGAATCACTGAGTGCCTACCTTTGCTATGAACCCCGAAAAGGAACGATCGAAGCTGACCGGATGGTAATTTCCAATATACATAAAGGCGGAATTCCTCCCGCAGAGGCTGGCGCCTATCTCGGAACGGTCATCCAAAAAGTTTTAAAGTATGAAGCAAGTGGTGTATCGCTCGTGAAAAAGGAAGGGTAGGAGGCAGAAAAAATGGGATTAGAACGCATTCACGCTGATATATTGGCTGTTCGGGTGATTCCTAACGTGGACCAAGAGCTTGCAAAGCAGTTTCAGCTTAAGCCCCATCACCGAAGCCTGGCGATTTTCACCTCAACAGTCGATGACGTAGGCTATACCGCACTCGATGAAGCTACTAAAAGAGCTGATGTCGAAGTGGTTTATGCCAGGTCCTTTTATGCGGGTGCTGCTCATGCTTCTGGGCCATTATCAGGTGAAATGATTGGAATTTTGGCAGGGCCGTCTCCTGATGAAGTCAAAAGCGGTATGGAGGCTGTCCTCCAGACAGCTGAATCCGATGCTTATTTTGAAGCGCTTGATGAGGAAAAAGCGCATGCCATTTATGCACATGTTGTTTCCAGAACAGGGTCCTATCTGTCAAAGGAAGCAGGCATCAAAATCGGAGAGCCTATAGCGTATTTAATAGCCCCTCCTTTGGAAGCCGTTTATGGACTTGACGCTGCTCTAAAGGCAGCGGATGTTGAAATGGTTAAATTTTTCGGGCCGCCTTCGGAAACCAACTTTGGCGGGGGACTGCTGACCGGCTCTCAATCAGCATGCCAGGCAGCAGCTGATGCTTTCCGGGATGCCATTATGGAAATTTCTCAGAACCCTATAAAATACTAATTCTTTCAAAATATCCTGAAAGGAGCGTGGAATCTTGCAATTTGATCATGATCTTCAATCCATGCAGGAAATGCGGGATGCGGTAAAGCGGGCCAAGGAAGCGCAGTTTAAGTATATGGCCTTTACGCAGGAGCAGGTTGACAAAATCGTCAAAAAAGCCGCTGATGCTGCTTATGCCAAGTCACTTTACCTTGCCCGGATGGCGGTAGAGGAAACAGGGATGGGCATTGCCGAGCACAAAAAAATTAAAAACGAAGTCGGTTCCAAGGCTGTCTATGAGTCTATCAAAGATGAAAAGACAGTAGGCATCATACATGAGGACCGGGTAAATAAAGTATCGGAAATAGCTTATCCTTACGGTGTCATTGCAGGCATCATTCCAACGACTAACCCTACTTCAACAGCCATTTTTAAAGCACTGATTGCTCTAAAAACAAGAAATGCCATTGTCGTGAGCCCACATCCAAGGGCAGTGAAATGTACAGTTGAAGCTTTAAAAATTGTGAATGAAGCAGCCATACAGGCAGGTGCACCCGAAGGATTGATTGGATGGATCTCAAAGCCTTCAATGAGTGCAACAAACGAATTAATGAAGCATCGCGACATCAATCTCATTTTAGCAACAGGAGGCGGCGGACTGGTCAGGGCTGCATATAGCTCAGGTAAGCCTGCCTATGGAGTAGGGCCTGGAAATGTGCCTTGCTATATTGAAAAAACCGCTAAGGTGGACCAGTCGGTGAGAATGATCATTGACAGTAAATCTTTTGATAATGGAACGATTTGCGCTAGTGAACAATCGATTGTCGTCGATCGCAATATCAAAGAAATGACCATGAGAGAACTGAGAAATAATGGGGCTTATCTCTTAAATAACCATGAAAAAGCGGCGTTGGAAAAAGTCATTTCGCCTTCACCGGGAAAGCTGAATCCGGATATCGTCGGTCAAAGTGCTGTTAAAATCGCAGCCATGGCCAGTATCCAAGTCCCTGAAGAAACAAGAGTTTTAATTGCTGAAGAAACTGGAGTAGGCAAAGACATACCATTTTCAATTGAAAAACTATCTCCGGTTTTTGCCCTTTATACAGCGGAAAGCTGCCAGGAGGCAAAAGATATCTGCCTGCAGCTGCTCAATTTGGGCGGAAGAGGGCATAGCCTCTCAATTCATACGAATGACGATGCAGTGGCTAAGGATTTTGCTCTTGAAATGCCAGTTTCAAGAATGATGGTCAACACGCTCTCGTCTATTGGGGCTGTTGGGGCGACAACCGGATTGATGCCTTCTCTGACTCTGGGATGCGGTTCATTCGGCGGCAACATTACCTCTGATAATGTAACAGCACGCCACCTGATCAATATTAAAAGAATGGCTTATGGTACGAAAGAAATCACCATCCCAAAACCGGCATCATCATCTTCTAAAGCTGAAAAAGAACTAGCCGGCAGCCCGGATGTTGATCATATTGTTAATCAAGTTCTCAAGCAAGTATCGCCAGATGGCGAAGTGGATGCAAAGATGATTGCCGACATGGTCAATCAAGTGATGAAAAAATATCAAACTAACTAATTAGGAGGAAATAAAAATGGCTAGAGAATTAACTGCATTAGGCATGATCGAAACTAAAGGGCTGGTTGCTTCAGTGGAAGCTGCAGATGCTATGGTGAAGGCTGCGAATGTTCATTTAGTTGGAAAGGTACATGTAGGGGGCGGTATTGTTACGGTGCTTGTGCGCGGTGATGTAGGTGCTGTCAAAGCGGCAACGGATGCGGGAGCTGCAGCAGCACAGCGTGTTGGAGAATTGAAATCTGTTCATGTCATTCCTCGTCCTCATAATGAATTGGAGAGCATTCTTCCAAAAATTGATGCTGAGCTTTAATACAAGATTACTAAGTTAGGAGCTTAAATCCATGAACGAGCAAGCCATTCAATCGATTGTAGAGGAAATCGTCTCAAGGCTAAAAGATTCCTCAGGAAAAGATCATTCAATTCCAATGGCTGTCTCTGCCCGGCACTGTCATTTAAATCAAAGAGATTTGGAGATTCTTTTTGGAACAGGCTATCAGCTTACCGAAAAAGCTGATTTATCTCAGCCTGGCCAATTTGCTGCTAACGAAACTATAACCATCGCAGGACCAAGAGGAAGCCTTGAAAAGGTGCGCATTCTTGGTCCTGCCCGCAATATGACCCAGGTAGAGGTCAGCCGTACTGATTCGATCAAACTGGGGCTGAAACCCCCGCTCCGCGAATCCGGGAAAATAGAAGGATCTTCACCTGTAACTCTGATAGGACCCAAGGGCAGCATTTATAAAAAAGAAGGTCTTATTATCGCGCAGGCACACATTCATATGGCTCCGGAAGATGCTGAAACTTTCGGCGTGAAAAATGGGGAATACGTTAAAGTTGAGGCAGAGGGAGAACGTCCAATATCCTTTGGAAATGTGTTAATTAGAATCTCACCCCGGTATAGACTTGAAATGCATATTGATACTGATGAAGCCAATGCAGGACTGATTACCGGTAAAACAGCTGGCAGGTTAGTAAGGCAAGAGGAAAGATTATGATTGACCGGCATTTAATTGAACAAATAGTTGAAGAAGTGGTAAAAAATTTATTTGGTGCCAAATCTGCTCCAAATTCTAAATCTAAACATAATATCCTCGCAGTTGGAGATTTAGGGAAAGTCGATCCAAATATATTAGAAGTGTTAGAGGAAAACTGGAATGTCCTTCCTTATGACTTTAGCGAAGAAGCTGAGCTGCATAATGTTATGAGGGTTATTTTTCTTGATGCTTCCCAGGACTTGTTTGTGAAAGGGGCACTGGGCATTTGCGATACACCGGAAAGCGAGCTTCTCTCAGCCTGTATTATGGACTATGTCCCTGTTACCTTAATTCCGAAAACAAAACTTTATAAAATCCTGAATGGAGAGAAAAAAACAAACGGGGAGTATTCTTTAAGCTTAATGGAGTATAAGGAAAAGCTGTTAAAGTTCGGGGTTGAAATCAATAGCCTGGAAGATTTTGCAGCGCCAAAGCCTATCAGCGCAGATCAGCCTCTCTCAAAGAAGCTGATCACACAAAGAGATGTTCAAGAATGCAAAATGAATGAAATCCTCGCAGATAAACAGACCATTATAACACCTTTAGCACGCGATACAGCACGGGAATTGGGAAAAAGCATCATTGTAATGGATACAAAAGGGGCTGAAAACACATGGAAATGGGAACGGTAATCGGCAATGTATGGGCCACAAGAAAAGAAGATAATTTAACGGGCCTGAAATTTTTGGTTGTCGAGCCTCATGGTCTTTCAGCAGCAAAATCATTCGTTGCGGTTGACCGTATTGGGGCAGGAGTCGGTGATCAAGTTCTCGTTACGCGTGGAAGTTCGGCTTCAAATATGTCCGGAGATATAAGATTGCCAATTGATGCATTGATTATTGGAATTATCGATTCTGTTGACGTTGAAAAGAAAGAGGTGAAATAGGATGGCAAGAGCACTAGGCATGATTGAAACAAGAGGGCTTATTGGGTCCATTGAAGCAGCAGATGCCATGCTGAAAGCTGCTGATGTTACTTTGGTGAAGCAGGAAAAAGTGGACGCCGCTTTAGTAACGGTTTTGGTTCAGGGGGACGTAAGTGCTGTTCAGGCTGCTGTGGATGCAGGTAAGGAAGCAGCAGCCAGAGTGGGTGAACTCGTGTCAGCGCATGTTATACCTCATCCTGATGAAGATATCAAGAAAGCTTTATTAGATGACAGGAAACCAAAGGAAATGAAACAAGAGCCAGCTCCTGAAGCACCCCCCGTAAAAAAGGGAGCCAGCAAAAAGAAACAGATATCTGCGGCGGAACTGGATAGCGTTGAAGATAATTAAAGTACTCCACTAGTACGATGAAATGGAGGAACAGCCATGACTTTTAAGAGAAGAAAGATTGCCGTAATCGGGTCAGGCTTTACGGGTGCGACAGCAGCATTGATGCTGGCCCAAAAAGAATTGGGAGACATAATCTTAGTTGACATACCTTCACAGACGAACCCAACAAAAGGCAAGGCCCTGGATATGCTCGAAGCTGGACCGATTCAGCGCTTCAATGGCAGCATAACCGGCACTTCAAGCTATGAAGACATTCAAGATGCCGATTTAGTATTGATTACTGCCGGAATGCCAAGAAAACCAGGAATGAGCCGGGACGATCTTGTAGCTGTAAATGAAAAGATTATGATAGAAGTATCTCAAAATATAAAAACATACGCCCCGGAAAGCTATATTATTGTATTAAGCAATCCTGTCGATGCAATGACCTTTGTCTGCTATAAAACTACTGGTTTTCCGAAAAATAGGGTAATCGGCCAATCGGGAGTATTAGATACAGCCCGATTTAATACGTTTGTGGCTCAAGAGCTGGGAGTTTCCATTGAAGATATTTCAGGTTTTGTCCTGGGCGGTCATGGAGATGATATGGTTCCGCTGGTCAGATATTCGTATGCTGGCGGCATTCCACTGGAGAAAATACTCCCTGCCGACCGAATCAAAGCGATTGTGGAAAGAACCAGAAAAGGCGGAGGAGAAATTGTAAATCTGCTTGGCCAGGGAAGTGCCTATTATGCTCCTGCAGCTTCAATGGTTGAAATGGCAGAATCGATTCTGAAAGATAAAAAACGAATCCTTCCTTCAATTGCCTATTTGGAAGGTGAGTATGGATACAGTAACATCTATCTGGGAGTGCCTACAATCCTGGGCGGAAATGGAATAGAAAGTGTCATTGAAATTCCATTGACTGCCGATGAGAAAAAAGCTCTTGATCAATCTGTTAAGTCAGTACAAAATGTAATGAGCATACTTGAAACAGCCAAAGCGTAAGAGGGCTGACTTGTGAGGAAATTATTTTTTCTCACGAGTTAGCTTTTTTTTATTTTGTTTAAACTGTTCACTAACCGGGTACATTGTATTTAACAAGCTTAGCAGCTGCTGACAAAATTTCCAGTAAATAATGATTTGAATAATCTGAAAACTTCTGTTACAATAGAAAAAAGGTCAAGGGGTTGATTTTAAATGGAAAAACGTCTACTTAACTCGCCGCAACAGTCTGAGGAAAACGTGTCAGTGTTAGCAGAACAAGTCCTAAATCAAGCTCTTAAGGAATACCGAAAAGAAAAGCTTCGCGAAAAAATTGATGAAGCATTGACTAGCCGAAACAAGGAAGAATTCATCCGCTTAACAGATGAATTAAAGAAGATTTCTTAGAAAGCCCACAATTAATAATGTTAAAAAGGCAGCCTGTTCGAAAGAATGGGGCTGCCTTTTGTTTTTTAATATATTTTAATGAATGATTGAGAAAGCCCAATTTTAAACAATGAAAAGCTTCAGCATAATTGCTTGCAAAATCCAAAAAGGAAGGAAACAATAGCAGTCAAAACACAAACTAATGCTGAAAAAAAGAGCAGTAAAGAAAAATGGTGTTTAATCTGCTGGATTAACGACGAAATTGAGTGGAGTAAGGCGAAAATGGTAGTTAATCTGATGGAATAAAGACGAAATTGAGAGCAGTAAAGCGAAAATGGTAGTAAATCACATGGATTTACGACGAAATTGAGTGGAGTAAGGCGAAAATGGTAGTTAATCACATGGAATAACGACGAAATTGAGTGCAGTAAAGCGAAAATGGTAGTAAATCGCGTGGATTTACGACGAAATTGAGTGGAGTAAGGCGGAAATGGTAGTTAATCACATGGATTAACGACGAAATTGAGTGGAGTAAGGCCAAAATGCTAGTTAATCCAATGGATTTACGCCGAAAAAGAGAGTAGTAAAGCAAAAATGGTAGTTAATAGGTAATTCAACACCTAAATAGAATATAGATAAAAATCCCGTTGTTATAACCGCTGTCAATAATCCGAAAATCAGGAATCCTCAAAAAATCATCGTCATAACGGTACCACCATCCCAAAATAAGAACCCAATTCGAAAATTTCTAACACCACCAGCTGTTTCACCAAACTGTTCCACATCGTTCCAAAATGAAACGCTGAAACACTCCTCTAACAAACAAACCTTTGTAAAAAAGACATTCAACCTTGGCACGGAAATTGCAACAATACTCATTAGCAAGATATAAATCAGAATCAGAAACGATAAGGGGAGGAAGCTATGTTTGAAGAGAAATTGGATTTAAGATTGCCGGGGCCGGTTCAGGTTCCGAAAGAAATACAGCGTGCCATGCTAAGAAGTTTCGATCACCCCATGATGGATTACCGGAATCCAGCCTTCCAGGATGTACTTCAGGAAACGACTGAAAAGTCCAAAACGATATTCCAGACTGAAAACCTGGTGATTCCGCTTACCTCAAGCGGAGCTTCCGCCCTTGAAACAGCAATTATTAATACGGTTGGCCCCAATGATACGATCATCCTTTGCGTTGTCGGCTATTTTGGTGAGTACCTTCAGGGAATTACAGACCACATTGGCTGCAAAACCGTCCGGGTCGATGCGGAATGGGGAAATATTGTCGATCCTCAGGATGTGAGAAAAGCATTAAAGGAAAATCCTGAGGCAAGAGCTGTTTTTGCGACACATTGTGAAACATCCACCTCTGCAATCAACAACATAAAAGAGATTGCAGCAGTTGTAAAAGAAACAGATGCCATATTCCTCGTTGATGCGGTCAGCTCGATAGTCGGCACACCCCTATATATGGACGAATGGGGCATTGATATAGTGGCAACTGGAGGACAGAAAGCTTTAATGCTGCCTCCAGGACTTGCATTGATTACTTTGAGTGAAAAAGCATGGAATACGGTAAATGATCATCAGTGCCCATCCTTCTATTTTGACCTTAAACTTTATAAAAAAGGCCTGGAATCAGGAACTGGAACACCTTATACCCCAAATATATCACTTGTATGCGGGCTGCTTGAGGCCTGCAATATGATAGAAAGAAGCGGAGGAATAGAAGCTGAATATAAAAGGCATGCTGCACTTCGGGATATGACAAGGGCAGGGGTAAGGGCTTTAGGTCTTGAATTGCTGGTGGATGACTCGGCTGCCAGTCCAACCCTGACAGCCGTAAAATTAAATAATGCCGATGAATTCAGAAAGATGATGCGGGAAGAATTCCATATCGCATTGGGAGGCGGTCTTGGAAAGGTGAAGAATCAGATTTTGCGTCTCGGCCATATGGGATATACGGATGCGGCAGATATGCTGAAGATGTTTGCTGCAATGGAGCTTGCTTTATTGAAGAGCGGATACGAAGTGGAGTTAGGTGCAGGAGTTTCCGCCGCACAGCGGCATTGGCTCGAAAATCCATACTGTTAAATTTCTGGTCCTAAGGAGACGTGAGCCGGGTGAATATATTTGAAAAACGACTCGCTGAACTGGCAAATCTCCCATCAGTTACTCCAGGGGATCAGATCAATGTGATCCCAGATTTCCTATTCGTCAGCGGCCAAAATCCCCTTAATGTTATCAAAGGATTTATCAGACAAGGGTACAAAACCGTTAAAAATCCGGCCAAGATTCTTTTTTCTTATGGAGATGCGAAAGATGAAGCCATCCGTAAGTTCTGTTTAGGAAAAGGAATAAGACTAATAGATTGCGATTTGGCCCAATATTTCCGTTCAGAAAATATTCCGCTGAATGGAATGCTTATTGCAGGAATAGATGAGGATATTAAGTGTCTTGGAGGAAGGGGGGCCATTCCCATTGTTATCTCGCCGGATTCAATGGCGGCTTGCCTGGCATCCGGATCATTTAGTATGTTCATACCTGAAACGACTTATATTGAAATCAACGGAGCCTTAACTGGAAAAGGAAACGGAAAAATGCTCTGCACCCATCTGCTGGACATTTTTGAGGACAGTTTAATAGGAAATGCAGTGATTATAGGAGGTACGGTTTTTGAACAGCTGAATGATAAGGACCTTAAGGATCTCTCTTATTTTTTTCAGCTTTCCGGCACAGCAGCGGGGATGTGTTCACCAGATGGCCCGTTTGGCCAGGTTGAAGGCGTGATTAAAATAAAATCAGAAACTATTCTGATCTAATTTATCAAACAAATAGACTGATTATTATGAAAACTTACCGAAATTTTCCTTGGCATCTGATAAGATAAACTTAATATAATTATAAAACTTGTCCAAGAGAAAAAGGAAAATGAGGTGAAGCAATGTCCGAAATTGCCATTTTAACCCCAATTGACGCGCTTATACAGGTTTCAAAGGAAGCAGCGAAAAAAACAGGAGAAGATGTCGCGATAAGAAAGGTAAGCTTCCGGAATGCTATTGCAGCTGCTAAAGAATTTGAAAAAGCCGGCACAGAAGTAATCATTAGCAGAGGAACCCTGGGATTAAAGCTCATTGAGTCCGATCTTGGCATACCCGTCGTGCAGATTCCCATAACCGGATATGATCTGCTCCGAACCATCAAAGAAGCGCAAAAGCTCGGACAGAAGATTGGAATAGCCGACACCCGGGATGTTTTGCAGGGGATCCAAACAATTGAATCCGTGCTGGGGTTATCGATTGAAAAGCATTGCGTAATTGTACCTGAGGAAGCTGAAGCAGCTGTCGAGGCTCTCAGCAAAAAAGAGATAGATGTCCTGATTGGGAAAAGTATTTTTACGAACAAAGTCAAAAATAATTCTATAAAAACAGTGATATTAACGTCTGGAGTGGAATCGGTCATCCAGGCCATTCATGAAGCAAGAAGCCTGATTGAAGTAAGGCGCACAGAATTGAAACGAACCAAGGAACTCCAGGCAATTCTTGATTTTATTGCTGATGGTGTAATTGCTGTGGATGAAAAAGGGGTTATTACAGTATGCAATCCTTCCGTTTACAGTATCTTGAACCTGCCTTATGATTCTGTAATCGGTAAGCAGATTGATGATATCCTCGTTAATTCACAAATGAAAAAAGTTCTTTCGACTGGTAAGGAAGAACTGAACCGCATTCAGGATGCCAATGGTGTAAAAGTGGTTGCAAATCGAATACCCATCAGGCACGAGCAAAAGGTGTTTGGAGCTGTCTGTACGTTTCAGGAGGTTCATAGACTTCAGCAGCAGGAGCAGGAAATCCGTAAAAAGCTCCTTCACCGCGGCCATGTCACAAAATACAGTTTAAATAATATTGTCGGGGAAAGTGAGGTGTATCAGAAAGCGATCGAAAAGGTGAAGAAATATTCTCAGGTGGATTCTACTATTCTCCTGACGGGTGAAACAGGTGTGGGAAAAGAGGTATTCGCCCATTTAATCCATAGCTTCAGCAAGCGAACGGAAGGGCCATTCGTTGCAGTGAATTGTGCGGCTATCCCTGAAAACCTGCTGGAAAGCGAATTATTCGGCTACGTCGAAGGAGCCTTTACGGGAGCGAAAAAGGGAGGAAAAACCGGCTTATTTGAATTGGCTCATCAGGGAACCATCTTCCTTGATGAAATTGGCGAACTCGCTGAATCCCTCCAGGCCCAGCTCCTCAGGGTTTTGCAGGAAGGGGAAGTGATGCGGCTAGGGGATGAAAGAGTGATCCCCATTAATATTCGGGTAATCGCTGCCTCGAACCGTGATTTTGAGAAGATGGTCGAAGATGGGAGCTTCCGGGCTGATTTGTATTATCGCCTCAATATTCTTGATATCCCAATTCCGTCCTTGCGTGAAAGGATCCTTGATATTCCATTGTTATGCGATTTTTTCATAAAAGAATTGGAACCGGGCATTCGGAGAAATATTAAGGGCTTCACTGCTGAAGCTATGAAAATTATGCAAAGCTATCATTGGCCGGGTAATATACGCCAGCTCAGGAACATTGTTGAAAGAGCGATGATTCTTTCCCCTGAGAAATTGATTGATTCAGAAACTGTTTTAGCTGCAGGCGGGAAAGACTTTTCCAAATTGCATGTGCTGAAACAACACAGCATTAATGAAGTAGATGAAGAAACGAAGCTTCAAAACTATGAGAAAGAGTATATACTGAACGTGCTGAAGCAGGTAAACGGCAATAAAACAGAAGCCGCAAAGATTCTGGGGATCGGCAGGACGACCCTCTGGCGAAAAATAAATAGTTTGTAAGGAGGAGAAAGAATGAATGAAACAATGACACCGCCTCCGCTGGATGAAAACGTGATATCCCGATTAAGAAATATCTTCGGAGACGACCGGCTATTAACCAATTGCACTGATATGATGACCTACTCCTATGATGCATCCTTTGAAACACAGCTCCGTCCGAAACTGCCTCAAGTGGCCGTTATTGCTCTGTCAACTGAAGAGGTCAGTGAATGTGTCCGGCTGGCCAACGAATTTAAAATACCTTTATACCCGAGAGGGGCAGCCACCGGGCAAACAGGCGGAGCCGTCCCGGTTAAAGGCGGCATTATGCTGGATTTATCGAAAATGAACCGAATCCTGGAGATTGATCACAGGAATATGCAGGCAGTAATTGAGCCGGGAGTCATCCAAAATGATTTAAATGAGGCTTTGAAGTCTTATGGACTAAGATTCCCTCCTGACCCGGGAAGCGCAAATATGTGCACAGTGGGAGGAATGGTTTCCAACAATTCAAGCGGGCTGAGGGCAGTCAAATACGGTGTTACCCGCCATTATGTCCTGGGAATGGAAGTCGTACTGCCCACCGGTGACATCATTGTGACTGGCGGAGCAAAATCGAAGGCGCTTAAATCGGTCTCCGGCTACGACCTTGCCCATTTAATGATTGGTTCAGAAGGCACTCTTGGAATTGTAACGCGCCTTCGTCTGAAATTATTGCCGCTCCCTGTCACACGAGGTATTGTTTTATGCTCATTTGAAAGATTGGAAGATGCGGGAGAGGCGGTTAACGCTGTTTTTTCTTCAGGCCTGCAGCCATCAGCCATCGAAATCATGGACTTCAATTGTACGAAGGCTGTCAACATGATGAAGCCTGAGCTGAATCTTCCCCTGGATAATGAAGCTATTCTTGTTTTTGAAGTGGATGGTGCCAAAGAGGAGGTAACCTCCCAGGTGAACCGGCTCAGGAAGGTAGTCGAAAAATTTACGAATTATATAAAGTTCAGCGATGAGCCGGATGAGTGTGAAAAGCTCTGGCAGGCAAGGAAGCTTGTTGGTGCTGCGGTTGGACTTTTAAAGCCGGGCGGTTTCCGGGTGTATGGCGGCGAAGACATCTGTGTGCCAATTTCGAGACTCCCTGAAACACTCCGGGAGATTCATAATATCGCAGAACGATATGGCATCATCTGCGGAATATACGGTCATGTTGGTGATGGAAATATGCATACCGGACCGGTAGTGAACATGAATAATGAAATTGAAATGGAAAATGTGCAGAAAATGATCGACGATATTCATGAACTGGCAATCAAAATGGAAGGAACGACGACAGCCGAGCATGGAGTTGGAATTGTCCGTGCCAAATATATGGATGTAGAGCATGGTCCTGCCATGGAAGTGATGCGGGCCATTAAAAGGACGCTTGATCCAAATAATATTTTAAATCCAGGCAAGATGGCATTGCCTAACTAGGTTGGAGGTGAATGTAATGAAATTGCTGACGGCGAAGGAATCCATGCAAACATGCGTGCGCTGCGGTGCCTGCCGCAATGTTTGTCCTACCTTAGATATCACAGGCAGGGAAGCTGATGGTCCCAGGGGCAGAGTATTGATGGCAAGAAGTCTGATTGAGGGCAATATCCCCGTAAATCAGGAAATCAAAGATCAGCTTGATCGCTGCCTGCTTTGCTCAGCCTGTGTGGATGCATGCCCTATTGATGTTCAGGTCCCTGATATCGTCATGCTCGCCAAGGAGCGAATAGCAGCAGCGGCTGAAGCACCTGTACAAACAGATATTAAAAAACCTGCATATCCGGTAAGGACTTTTAAAGATTACTTCTTTGACCATGTTCTTGCCAACCAAAAAAGGCTTAATACTGTTGGCAATCTTCTGTGGTTTTATCAAAAAAGCGGGCTTCAGTATATAAGTAGAGGACTGGGCATTTTGAAATTCTTCCCAGAGCAGATGAGGCAAATGGAAAGAATCACGCCTTCCATTTTACCGCCTTCTGGGAGGAAACATCATGCTGAGTTTACTCCGAGGGCTGATGAAGAAAAGGCAGCAAGGGGCCGGGTAGCCTTTTTCCATGGCTGCATCATGGATGTCATGTTCAGAGAAACAAACGATAATTCCATTAAACTGCTGTCGAAGACTGGATTTGATGTGGTAACCCCTAAAGCGCAGATGTGCTGTGGAGCACTCCACCATCATAGCGGAAAAAAAGACAGGGCCATTGAAATGGCCAAAGCGAATATTCAGGCTTTTGAAAAAGCAAATGTGGATTATATTATTACCAATGCCGGAGGATGCGGTGCTGCACTTGCGGAATATGCAGATTTATTCCGGGGGGATCAACATTGGCTGGAGAGGGCTAAAGTATTTTCTGCCAAAATAAGGGATATCAGTGAGATCATATATGAAAAAGGAGAAATGCCTGAAACTGCCGGCAGAGGTGAAAGAGTAACCTATCAGCCTTCCTGCCATCTGCAATATGTAATGAAGGTGAAGGATGCTCCAGCTAAATTGGTGAAGGAAATTCCAAACTCGGAATATGTGGATCTCCCTGAAAAGAAATATTGCTGCGGGTCTGCCGGAATTTATAATTTATTGCAGCCAAAACTTGCGAATGAAATACTGGATAAGAAAATGTCCAGAGTCAAAGAAACTGAATCAGCTGTTCTAATAACAGCCAATCCAGGCTGTTTCCTCCAAATGAAACTGGGGGTTCATCGTGAAGGAATGGAGGATCAGATTGAAACAAAGCATGTTGCCGACTATCTGATGGAGTCAATTGAAAGGGCAGAATCTCCAGGAAAACAATAAAAGTTTCAAATTGAAACAGAAGAGTGGACAATTTGTTTCAAAAGAGAACAAAAATGATTGATAAGTGTATTGGAAGGAATTCAGAATTTAAATTCATTAAAAGTGTGAATGTCCCATTTAATTTGAAACCGCTTACGATTTTGGTTCCCGGTAAAAAAGTTAATCGAGTTATTTGCTTTTCGGCACAAAAATTGCATTGAAGTTTAATGAAACATGACAGAAACAGGGAGGTGACGATCCAGATCGAGGAATAGGTCCATGTCTGATTAAGTAATCTTCATTCTAAGTTGTTTTATAGGGAATAATACGCTTTTAATTTACAGAAATTTAAAACTTTTCTTAATATGGGGGAAAATTAACATGAAATTAAAGAGGATTTCGTTTTTGTCTCTGGCAATTGCATTGGTATTCTTTTTGCAGGCATGTAATTCTTCACCTCAGGGAGCAAGCTCGGAGGAAAAGAAAAGCAGCGGCAATTTTCCCGAGCGGCAGATTGAAATTATTGTTGGCTTTGGCGCGGGCGGCGGGAGTGACAATTTTGCCAGGGCCATTGCAAAAGAACTTAAAGATATTCTTGGTGTAAACATAAATGTTGTGAATATGCCTGGTGCGGCGGGGATTAATTCGGCTGACCATGTGGCAAGGCAGCCGGCTGATGGCTATACCATCTGGTCTGCAACATCCAATCATCCCGTAAATATTGCAGCAGGAGTGGAAAAAAATGATTTGAGCAAATTAACTTCTGTCGGAAGGGTCCAAAATGATACCATGACCCTCCAAGTAAAAAGCGATGGCAAGTTCAAGGATATTGAAGATCTTATCGCAAAGGCAAAGGAAAAACCTGGTGAGATCACAATTGGCGGTACAGGTTCAGCCGGCTTTGATGAACTGGTAGTCAAACAGTTTGAAAAAGCCACTGGAACAAAGTTTAATTATATCTCATTTGAAGGTTCTGGAGAGATGACAGCAGCACTGCTCGGGGGACATATCGATGTCATTGCAGAGGAGCCTGGACCATCGATTGCCCAGCTGGAAAGCGGAGATATTAAGATGATGATTGCCTTTACTGAAGAGAAAATGGAAGGTTTTGAGGACGTTCCGATATCAACTGAAATGGGGATAGATGTAACAGACGGCCAGGGCAGAGGCTTCATGGTCCATAAGGATACGCCGCCTGAAATCATTTCAGTGCTTGAAAAAGCCCTTGAGGAAGCGAAAAATCGCCCGGACTATAAAGAGTATGAAAAAGCCAATTACTTGCACCTTCGGGATGGCTGGCTAAATTCAGAAGAGTATAATGCCGAATTTAAAAAGCTAATCGACACTTACGGTTCTCTATTAAAAGAATGATTGAATAGAATTGCCGAAAGGCAGAATATCTGCCTTTTTGCCTCCTGCAAGCTTCATGATAGATTTTCATAGATTTGCTCGATAGGCTGCTGAAGATTTTTGTCGAAGTAAAACTAGTTTTATATAATCTTGAGAGATTTTGTTCAGGTTATTGACTGCCATTCCGACTGGCAGATATGATCGCCCTTGAAGCTGTATCCAGGATACAGCACACAGTATACAGCAACAGGCAGAGATAATTCATTTAAAGGAGGATAGGCAAAGATGGTGCAGGGCCTGAAATTTACGCAGCCGCTTTATCAGCAAATCTATGACATTATAAAAAAATCCATTTTGTCAGGACAATTAAAGCCTGGTGAGAAGGTCAATGTTTCCCATCTGGCGGAAAAATATAATATAAGCCGGACCCCGTTAAGAGAAGCACTGCGCCAGCTGCAAATAGAAGGACTGCTGGTTCAGGATCAGCTGGGGCTATCTATTGTAAAACTGGATGAAACTGATTTTAAGGATTTATATGAAACTCGCATTATGCTGGAACCTCAAATAATGGGACTTGTTTTGAAAGCGATTACAGAAGAGCGGCTGAATTGCATTGAAGAAATTCTTGAAAGAGCTGAAGATGCCTTTTTGGAAGGAAACCATCTACTTTTACTTGAATGGAATGCTAAGTTTCATGATCGGCTCTTGGATGCAAGCCCAAACAGGCGGGCAGTGCACTTGCTTAAGCAAGTACGTTCATTTCTTTTGCTATACCGGGCCAATATCCTAAAAAACAACGAGCATAATAGAGAAATTCTTAAAGAACATAGGCAAATCTTTCATGCTCTTAAAGCCCGGGACGAGATAGCTGTCTACCAATCTGCAGAGAATCATCTGCGCAACGATCTGGAACGCGGAATGAATATGATCTGCGAATAAAAAAAGAGCATCTCCACTCGCCAAAATAGAAATGCTCCATTCTCATGAAAATCGATTTTATTATAACATGCACAGATTATGAATGTATAGAAATGAACAGCTGCCGGTCACATCGGGCTCACTTCTGAGACAATATTTTCAAAATGGGGTGTTCTGAGTGGGACCATTACAAGGAATGAAAGTCCTTGATGCATCGCAAATCATGGCTGGTCCGTATTGCACTATGGTCCTTGCGGATCTCGGTGCGGAAGTCATGAAAGTGGAGAAAGTGAATGGCGGAGACGATTCCCGCCAAATGGGCCCTTATGTAAACGGGGAATCTACCTGCTTTTTTCAGATAAACCGAAATAAAAAAAGCATAGCATTAAACCTTAAAACAAATGAAGGAAAAGAAATTTTCTATCAATTGGCTAAAGAAGCAGATGTTGTTGTTGAAAATTACCGCCCGGGAGTAACAAAATCACTTGGCATTGACTTTGAAAGCCTAAAGAAGATTAATCCTGGGCTAGTCTACTGTTCTATTTCAGGTTATGGCCAGACTGGCCCTTATTCCCATAAGGGCGGGTTCGATCTGGTAGCCCAGGGGATGACAGGGCTTATGAGCATGACCGGAGAAAAAGGAATGCGGCCAATGAAATCAGGCATCGCCGTTTATGATATCGGGGCAGGCATAACTGCAGCCTATTCGATATTGGCAGCTTTTATCCATAAGATGAAGACAGGGGAAGGACAGCATGTGGATATTGCCCTGGCTGAGATCGGGCTTCCATGGTTTACGTGGGAGGCAGGGGCCTATTTTGCTGAAGGAACGATACCGGAAGCAACCGGCTGGAGGCACCGTGTGTCTGCTCCATACCAGGCGGTTAAAACAAAATCGGGTTATATGATGCTTGGATGTGCCAATCAAAGGACATGGGAAAGATTTTGCGAAGATGTTGCCGAAAAGCCTGAATGGCTGACAGATCCGCGCTATAAAACCAATTTATTGAGAAACAAACATGTGAGTGAACTGGAAGAAGATATTGAGGCTGTATTAATGCATCAAGATACCAGACATTGGATTGATCTCTGTGAAAAAGCAGGGGTGCCTGCGGGACCAATCAACAACTTTGCAGAGGCGGTTCAGGATCCGCATTATGAAGCAAGAGGCATGATTCAGGAAGTGGAGCATCCATTAATCGGAAAAATGAAGATGATTGGCATTCCCGCAAAATTTTCAAAAACTCCAGGTGAGGTGAAAACCCCCTCTCCTCTCTTCGGACAGGACACGATTGAAGTGTTGAATGGTTTGGGCTATGACGAAGATTCCATAAGAAATTTAACAAAATCAGGAGCTGTGAAGACCTTGGAAGAAAAGCCCATCCTGAATAAAAAATAACAGAAAGGTCGTTAGTGATATGTCTAAGAATCTGGAAGCATTCAGCAGGGAGAAGACGTACAGTGAACCGGTTTATCTTCAGGTTGAAGGAGAAATTGCATTCATATGCTTCAACCGGCCGGATAAAAGGAATGCCCTCAGTTATGAAATCTGGTTAAGGATTCCGCAGCTTATTGAGGAATGCGAAAATGATGCCAATGTAAAAGTAATCATTTTTAAAGGGACTGGATCTGCTGCTTTTTCGGCAGGCGCAGATATCAGCGAATTTAAGACATTAAGGTATACAGCAGAAGGCGCTGAAAAGTATAACAAGGCTACGATGATAGCAGAAAAGTCAATCATGAATGCATCTAAGCCAACGATTGCCATGATACAGGGCTTTTGTGTTGGCGGCGGATGTGAAATTGCGGTTGCCTGTGATTTTAGATTCTCTGATGAACAGGGCAATTTCGGCATTACTCCAGCAAAGCTTGGCCTAGTATACAATACACCGGGAACCAAAAATGTTGTAGATCTTGTCGGCCCGGCGAAAGCCAAGGATATTCTTTACACAGGAAGGCTCCTGGATGCCGGGGAAGCGTATCGGATTGGTCTCATCGATCGGATATATCCTGCAGAAGCCATTAAAGAGGAAACGGTCAGATATGCAGAGTTAATTTGCAGAAATGCTCAGCTGTCAGTCAGGGGTTCAAAAAAAATCATTAATGAAGTGCTTGCCGGGGCCATTGAAGATTCACCTGAAACAGCCGAGCTTGTGATTGAATCGTTTCTTTCAGAGGATTATCGGGAAGGCGTGCGTTCATTTTTGGAAAAACGGAAGCCTGACTTTAAATATTCTTAAGTGGATAGGAAATAAAGTGTGATTAAAATGGCAGGGAGGCTCACAGCCTCCTCCAATTAACTTACTGAATTTTGGGGGGCTAAGAGATGCAGCTGGAACGAAATCTTTCGATTATCATGATAGTCTTTTCGTCTTTTTTTCTGGTTATGTCACTCCAGGTGGAAAATAGGACAGGGAATATCATTTCTGCAGGAACATGGCCGGCAGCTTTAATGATCCTGATGCTAATTCTATCAGTTATCCTGCTGATGAGGGCTCTAAAGGTGAAAAATGTTGAGAATATAAAGGGAGATGACATTGATTCAGCAGATGCAGATAATGAGGAGCAGCTCGTTCATCCGAAAAAGTTCTTCCTCTTGTTTGCAGTTCTTGCCACCTATATTTTTATTCTTGGCTATGTTGGTTTTATTGCTGCAACGATTCTGGGGATTTTTGTGATGGCGCTTTTGTTCGGTATGAAAAGCTATATTCGGGCTCTGCTGACAGGTATTCTGGCAACTGCCGGTTCTATCGTGCTGTTTCCCATTTTATTGAATCTGCCTTTCCCGCGGGGAACAGGGATTTTTTATTCACTTAGCTTGCTGTTTTATTAATAGCCAACTTTAATAAAAGAGGTGAACTTAATGATAGAAGGACTTTTAGGCGGTTTTGGGAATCTTTTTCAGCCTTTTAATTTTTTCATTCTTATGGTCGGTGTCCTGCTTGGTTTCATTGGAGGAGGGATACCGGGTATAAGCGGAACCATGCTGGTCATTATTCTTCTTCCTGTCAGTTATGCAATGGATCCGGCTGCAGCATTTTTGCTGCTGACCTCCATTTATGCCACATCTGTTTTTTCAGGGTCTATAAGCGCTATTCTGTTTAGAACCCCAGGCACACCTGAAGCGGTAGCAACCGTTTTCGACGGGTATCCCATGGCGAAGAAGGGTGAAGGGGGGAAAGCCCTCGGCATTTCCATCTTCAGTTCCGCCACAGGGGGTGTTTTTGGAACGCTGGTATTAATCTTTTTGACGCCGCTTCTCGCCTCTTTTGCGCTTAGATTTTCGTCCCCGGAGTATTTTGCGCTTGCTCTAATGGGTCTGACGGTAGTAGCTTCCTTGAGTGCAGGCAACCTGGTTAAAGGATTCATTGGTGTTTCCTTCGGTTTGTTTATTGCCACTATTGGCATCGATACAATGACTGGTGTGCCAAGATTTACATTCGGTTCAGGCCAGTTAATGTCGGGTATTGACTTCATTCCTGTTCTGATTGGATTATTCGCTATATCAGAGGTGCTGAGAAGAGTTCAGCAGGTCCACAAGGTGAATGCAAAGCAAAAAGTGAGTTCCGAACTTCCAAACTGGAATGTCATGAAACGAATTTCTGGCGTCATTGGACGTTCCTCCTTATTAGGTGTATTTATTGGAATCCTTCCGGGAATAGGTGCAACTACTGCAGCCATGCTCAGCTACAGTGAAGCTGCCAGGTGGTCAAAAAGATCAAAGGAATTTGGAACTGGAATTCCAGAAGGGGTAGCTGCACCAGAGTCTGCCAATAATGCAGCAGCAATGGGTGCCATGGTTCCTTTGCTTTCCCTGGGAATTCCGGGAAGCGCCACAACCGCCATACTGCTTGGCGCCTTTATTCTGCATGGAATCCAGCCGGGGCCTTTGATGTTTACCACACAGGGTTCGCTCATTTATACCATCCTGATGGGTCTTCTTGTTGCCAACTTGCTGATTTTAGTCATTGCCAAGCCGTTTATTTCGGTATTCTCTAAAATTTTGCAAGTGCCCTACACAATCATTGGACCACTTATCGTTCTCTTTTGTATTGTTGGCACTTTCGCAGTCAGGAATTCGATTTTTGATGTGGCTATGATGCTGGTATTCGGAATTATCGGCTACTATCTGGAAAATGCCAAATTTCCGCTGGCACCTATCGTGCTTGGCGTTGTGCTCGGTCCCATTGCTGAAGACCAGTTCAGAAGGGCCATGCAGATGTCGAACAATGATATTTCCATCTTCTTCACAAGGCCGATTGCCTTAACCTTCATTGTATTATCCATCATCAGTATATTGTATCCATTCATTAATAAGTGGATTAAGAAGCGCAAAAACAATGCGAGCGATTCAGATCAAACTGTAGCTTCATAAGAAGGAGGCGTTCCGGAATTGATCTTAGATATTGAAGGACTGAAGCCAGACGTTCATGAAACCGTCTATTTGGCACCTAACACCTATATCATCGGCAATGTAAAACTGGAGGCTGATGTGTCCGTTTGGTTCAATTCTGTCCTGCGCGGGGACAATGATTCCATCAGAATCGGAAGGGGCACCAATATTCAGGAGGGAACGATGATTCATGTCGATGAAGGTTACCCTGTGAGCATTGGACAGAATGTCACAATCGGCCATAATTGTGTGATTCATGGATGTACCATTGAAGATGGTGCCCTGATCGGCATGGGAGCGATTATACTTAACGGTGCCATCATTAAGAATGGTGCAGTCATTGCGGCAGGAGCAGTAGTAGGGGAAAATAAAGTGATTGAGAAAAACATCCTTGCAGCAGGTGTTCCTGCGAAAGCCTTAAAGCCGGTGAAGGAGGAACTGCAGGAGCGTATCATAGCAGGGGCAGAATTTTATCAAAAAAACGCTGTAAAGTTTCGCCGGGCTGGTATTGCTTCCGGGATGATTGATGCAGAAAATAAGTAATTTTTAAAAGGATGAGCTGAGACACAGGATTTCCAGCAGGTGCTATGGAAGTCTTTACTGTCTTCAGCTCTATTTAGTTTTAAGGTTTTTGGGCCGTTATAAAAGGATAAGGAGGATATGAATGAGTTATGTGAAGAGCAGCAATATTATTTCACTGGATGAGATAAGCTGGAAAAGAAACGGAAAGCAGATACTGAACAAAGTTTCATGGCATGTCAGAAAAGGAGAACATTGGGCCTTATTAGGCTTGAATGGATCAGGGAAAACAACGATTCTGAAGATGATTACCGGCTATCTGTGGCCAAATGGCGGGCAAGTTTCAGTATTAGGAAATCTTTATGGCAAGACAAATATACCGGAGCTTAGAAAATCCATCGGCTGGGTTAGCACATCCCTGGACGATAAATTTCAATTCCGTCCATCAGAAACTGCCCTGGAAATTGTCTTGAGCGGGAGATTTGCCTCTATAGGCCTTTATCAAGAAATAACACTGCAGGACCTGGAAAAAGCAAAGGACTTAATGCATCAGTTCAATATTAGCCATGTCCAGGATCAAAACCTCACATCCCTCTCACAGGGTGAAAAACGAAAAGCCATGATTGCAAGAGCCTTAATGGCTTCACCAAGGCTGCTTATTCTCGATGAACCATGCAATGGGCTTGATATCTATTCGCAGGAAGAATTGCTTCGCTCGATTGAGAAAATGGCTGCTCATCAAGATGGTCCCACAATAATTTATGTTACCCATCATATCGAGGAAATTGTTCCTTCGATAACCCATGCCATGCTGCTGAAGAAAGGAAACGTCATTTCACAAGGCAAAAAAAGAGACACGCTGACAGATTCGCTCCTTGAAGAAACATTCCGTGTACCAATAACAGTAGATTGGGAAAATGGGCGTCCTTGGGTACGGGTAAAAGCCGCATCCCAGTTTACCGAGGCTGGACACCGATGAAAACTATTTGCCTGGAAGAATGGCAAACGGTTGATTTTTAGCAAATTGTCCTTCATTATATGAAGATATCTTATACAAAAAAATGGAGGAATAGAATTGGTTCGTTTCGGTATAGTAGGCACTAATTGGATTACAGAAAGATTTTTAAAAGCGGCACTGCAGGTTGAAGATTTTCAGCTGACAGCTGTTTATTCACGAACAGAAGAGAAAGCAAAAGAATTTGCAGCCAAGTACGGTGTGGAGAGGACTTTTACTGATTTAAAGACGATGGCCGCAAGCGGCGAAATCGACGCGGTCTATATTGCGAGCCCGAATTCCCTGCATGCTGAGCAGTCCATCCTATTTATGAAAAATAATGTTCATGTCTTATGCGAAAAGCCGGTTGCTTCAAATACAAAGGAACTTAAATCTATGATAGCTGCTGCCAGGGAAAACAATGTTCTTCTCATGGAAGCCCTAAAGTCTGCCTTTATGCCTAATTTTTTGGCTGTAAAAGAAAATCTTCATAAAATCGGACAGGTGCGCAGGTATTTTGCAAGCTATTGCCAATACTCTTCACGTTATGATGCATACAGGCAGGGAACTGTGCTGAATGCATTCAATCCGGATTTTTCTAATGGTTCACTAATGGACATCGGGATTTACTGTGTGTATCCGCTTGTAGCTTTATTCGGTAAACCTGTGGAGATTAAAGCAGCAGGCTATGTGCTGGAATCTGGAGTCGACGGGGAAGGAAGCATGGTCCTTAAATACCCTGACATGGATGCGGTCATCATGTACAGTAAAATAACCGATTCCAGTCTGCCTGCAGAAATTCAAGGGGAAGAGGGAAATATCGTTATAGATAGAATAAGTTCACCTGAAAAGGTTGAATTGCATTATCGGAATGGAGAGAGGGAGGACCTCACTCAGGACCAATTAAGTGATTCTATGTATTACGAAACTAAGGAATTCATCCGTTTGGTTCAGGCTGGAAAGACTGAATCTGATATCAACTCCTACGCTAACTCGATGATAACAATGGAGATTATTGAAGAAGCTCGGAGGCAAATTGGTGTAGTCTACCCGGCAGACCTGAATTAGAACGAAGGATCGGACATTTTATGTTCGGTCCTTTTTAGTTCTTTTTACACCTGAAAAAAAGGGATTTTTTGTAATCTAGTCTCTCAAATGGTAATTTTGGATTAATTTTACACGATAATTTGTTAGTAAACTCCTCATTTTATACTTATTTCGGAATGCGAAATTTGTCAAAAGAATAGGCATCATACTCTATTATCACTCTTAAATTAGTTCACTAGAATTAATAGTGAAAGATAACTATTAATTTGGGGGTATGTATTTATGACTTTGAAGAAAAAAGTTCTTTCTGTATCACTATCCGGTTTAATGGCTTTAGGTGCAGTTACAGCAGTGGGGATGCCTGCAGGTGCCGTTGGAAATGGTCCAGGCGCAGGCAATGGATCCATTCAGACTTCCATTCTGCATACATATGATAGTTTAACAGAATATTTGAAGACGCAGGATGCCAAGCAGGAGGCCATGCAGCTTGAAGTAATCGGCCAGACAGTAAAGGGCCGTGATATTTACATGGCAAAATACATATCCAATCCTGAAAATCCGACCATTCTTTTTCTGACTCAGCAGCACGGGAATGAGCAGCTGACAACTGAAGGAGCGTTGGAGTTTATTAAGCACCTTGGCACCGGCAAGTCAGGCGGAGTCCTTAAAGATGTCAATATTCTTGTGATACCTATGCTGAACGCGGATGGAGCAATGGGAGATGTGAACTTCTCACTTGACGATTATCTTGCCGATGGCGATCGCCATTTAACCCGCTATAATGCAAATCGTGTGGACTTGAACCGGGAACATGATAAAGAGACAAGCGAAATGGAGCCTGAGGCACGTGTACTCCATGAAAACGTGTTCCAAAAATACAAAATTGATTACATGATCGATCTTCATCATCAGGGTACCTTAAGTGAAACAGAAGGAAAGCTGGTATCGGGATCCATTCTTTATCCAACTAACAGCAACGTAAAACCTGAGGTTCTTGAAAAATCCAAAAAGCTGGGTTCAGTAGTGTTTAATGCACTTCACCATACAGGCTGGGGCCATATTGGAAAATATGTCGGCGGAACAGGTGAAAACATTGGCAGAAACGGGGCTGCTGTCCGTTACGACATTTCTACCCTGCTTTTTGAAATGCGCGGAATGTCCGACCACAACTATGAGCCTTATGCCCTTGGACAAAAGAGCAACGGTTATCTCATCAAGCAAACAATCACGACACTCGATGCGGCAGTAAAAGCCATAGCAGATGGTTCAATCAATTCTGCTGACACAAGCTTCTGGGATACTTTGCCTGAGCAGACAACAAGACAAAGTGAAGAAGCTGATGAGTAAAAGTGATTCACCTCCGGCCATTGCCGGGGGTGTTTTTTATGCAAAAACCAGCCTAAGGGAAGCCTTAATGAGCTGAATGGCGTATCTCTGGTTAAAGCAATAGCAACCAGCGTCAACCTAAAGCATCTTTATCAAAAGTAAAAAATATGCGTTAATCCTCAGGATATACACAACATTTTGGACAAAGTCCAAAAGAAACTTGGGTCAATCTTCAAGTTATAGCCGCTTCTCCAGCAAAAGTTATAAAATGATGCACCAATCCCCATAATAGATATCACATCTCAAACAAGAACCAAAATAACTAGCGTCAATCGCAAAGTTCGATGCAGCTTCTCCAGCAAAAGTTCAAAGAAACTGCATCAATCCCCATAATAGATACTACATCTCAAACAAGAACCAAAAGATCCTGCATAATAGCCATTTCAAAACGAATATCTCAAATAACCAAGGGTGATTCAGCGTGGATAGTTCCATAAAGACCTGGTACTTTACCAAAAAATCAAGTAAGTTTAACAGTTTTCAGTGAAGAAAAGCCCATTTATCAGATTTTTATAATTTTATTTAAATAAGTTGTTGACAATTCCTATGGGTATGGTAGGATTAATCTCAACATCACCAAAAATAAACTAATAAACTTAAAATTTCCTAGACTAAATAAAGGAGGCGAGCCTCACTGAAACAGGCTGACTGGGAAGAGTTATCTGCTCACTTGAAGCAGATGCTAGGGAGCATTAAATTCGGATCGATCACATTGGTCGTCCAGGATGGCAAAGTCATACAACTTGAGAAGAACGAAAAGGTTCGTCTTCAACCAAATAAGCGCGCTGACTAGACAAACTAGAGGCTGTTTTTCCTCCTGAAGGATTTTTTCAGGCGGGAAGACTGCCTTTTTTGGTTGAGAAAAAATTTTCAAGAAAGTGAAAGGAGTACTGCAAGATGAGCACTGCAGTGACATATGAAAATTGGAATCAGATCTCTGATGCATTCCGAATTGATGATAAATCAAAAGGCGCCCGCGATGTATTGGAATGGGCCTATAAAAATTATCCTGACGACAAGATTGTCTATGCATCGAGTTTCGGGGCAGAAGCCATTGTGCTGATTGACTTAATACACGAAATCAAACCTGATGCACATATTGTCTTTTTGGATACAGGGCTCCACTTCCTTGAAACCTATGAAGTCATTGATAAAATCGAGGCCCGTTTCCCAACGCTTCGGATTGAGCGGAAAGAGCCCAAGCTGACACTGGACCAGCAGGCTGCAGAATATGGTTCAGCTCTTTGGAAAAGGGAGCCCAATTCATGCTGCCAGATCCGCAAAGTGATTCCATTAAGAGAAGCATTAACACCAAAGCAGGCCTGGATTTCTGGCCTTCGGAGGGAGCAGTCGCCGACAAGAGCGAATACTCAATTCCTTAACAGGGATGAAAAGTTCAAGAATATCAAAATCTGCCCGCTGATTCACTGGACATGGGATGAAGTTTGGGGCTATATCAGGGAAAAAAACCTGCCATACAACACCCTGCATGACAATGGGTATCCAAGCATCGGTTGTTTTCCCTGTACACAGGCAGTCGATGAAAATGGCGATTCCCGTGCCGGACGATGGTCCGGGACTGGCAAAACGGAATGTGGCCTTCACACGAGCTAGAGGGAGGATGATACCATGCTTACGATTATAGCGGTCACAGTCGGTTTATTTTTCGCCATGAATATCGGGGCAAGCGGAGCAGCAGCATCCATGGGGATCGCGTATGGTTCAGGTGTCCTAAAAAACCGCATTTTAGCTCTTGTTCTTTGCGGATTGGCCGTTTTCTTCGGAGCATGGCTTGGCGGAGGAGAAGTGGTAAAAACAATGGGAAGCGGTATTGTCCCTAAAGAGACCTTCACAGTTGCCATCGCGCTGATTGTGATTGCATCTGCCGCATTATCGCTGTTTCTTGCAAATGTTTTCGGCATCCCGCTCTCTACCAGTGAGGTGACAGTCGGTTCTGTTGTTGGTGCTGGAATCGTCTACCAATCCGTATTTGCCGGAAAGCTTGCCTGGATCGTCATGTTCTGGCTGATTACTCCATTTGCTGCTTTTTTAATTGCCATAGCGGCAGCCGCATTTTTAAAGAGAAACTTTGTACAGAACCTGATTAAAAAGCCTAAGGCTGCTCCGATTTTAGCCATGCTCGTCATTTTTATGGGCGTGTTTGAAGCATTCTCGGCAGGCATGAATAATGTTGCCAATGCAGTCGGCCCGCTTGTTGGTGCAGGCATTATGAGCACTGGCAGCGGAATCTTCTGGGGAGGGCTGTTTGTTGCTTTAGGAGCCATTTTACTGGGGAAAAATGTCCTCGAAACAAATGGCAAAAAAATTACAAAAATCCGTCTTGAAGAAGGCTGTGTCATTTCAGGAACAGGAGCAGGAATTGTTACGATCGCTTCCGTTTTTGGAATCCCTGTCCCTTTAACGCAAATCACCACTTCCTCCATCATCGGAATCGGATTTGTAAAGCAGGGACGATCAGTCTTCAAGAAGGACATCGTCATTCAGCTATTAGTTGTATGGGTTGTTTCACCGGTATTATCGATGGTCCTATCCTATACGCTCATCCAGCTGCTCATTGAACAAAATGTATATCCGGTGATTGCTATGGCCGGTGTTCTAATCTCCGTATTCGGAGTGAAATTCTTAATGAATCAGGCACAAGCTGCTGCAAGTCCGATTACTGAAAAAAAGTAAATCCGAAAAAGAAAGGTTGATGAAGAATGGCTCTGCCGAAACCTCATGGAGGAAAATTAATTCAAAACTATAATCCAAATTATGACCTGACAGGAATTGAAAAAGAAATTTTAATAGATGCCATAGCACTGAGTGATCTGGAACTTATAGGTGTTGGCTTATTCAGTCCTCTGACAGGTTTCCTTGGAAAAGCAGACTATGAATCTGTTGTTGAAAAAATGAGATTAGCAGACGGAACCATTTGGTCCATTCCGGTTACACTGCCGGTTTCAGCGGAAAAAGCCAAAGAGCTCACAGCCGGTGAAAAGTTTAAGCTGGTAAACGAAGGTGAAGTGTACGGAGTCATCACTGTATCAGAATGGTATGAGCCTGACTTAACCAAGGAAGCGAGCGAAGTCTACAAGACGGAAGAGCTGGCACACCCAGGAGTGAAAAGGCTTTTTGAACGCGGTCCGGTTTATGCTGCAGGCGAGGTAACGCTGATTAAAAAACCTGGTAAAGGCGTAGCGGAGGATGTATGGTTTGAGCCTAAAGAAACAAGGGCACTATTTGAAGAAAAAGGCTGGAAAACAGTGGTTGGCTTCCAGACAAGGAACCCTGTACACCGGGCACACGAATACATCCAAAAAGCTGCTTTGGAAACGGTGGATGGACTGTTTTTGAACCCGCTTGTAGGGGAAACAAAATCAGATGATATCCCTGCTGATGTCCGTCTTAAGAGCTACCGGGTCCTATTGGAAAATTACTATCCAAAAGAGCGCACCCAGCTGGCTGTCTATCCCGCAGCAATGAGATATGCGGGGCCGCGTGAAGCAATCTTCCATGCCATTGCAAGGAAAAACTTCGGCTGCACACACTTCATCGTCGGCAGAGACCATGCCGGTGTCGGCAATTATTATGGCACATATGATGCGCAGCATATTTTCAGCCATTTTACAGAAGAGGAGCTTGGCATCAAACCGCTGTTCTTTGAGCACAGCTTTTACTGCAATAAGTGCGAAGGCATGGCATCTGATAAAACCTGCCCTCACAGCAAAGAAGACCGTGTCATTCTATCCGGCACAAAGGTAAGGGAAATGCTCCGGAACGGGGAGCTGCCGCCTTCCACTTTCAGCCGCAAAGAGGTAGTCGAAGTATTAATTGAAGGCATGAGAGAAAAAGAAACGGTATAAGGGGAGGATATAATGACAAAGGCAACAAACATCACCTGGCATGACTCTGCGATTACGAAGGAAGACAGGCGGGCACAGAACGGCCATGGAAGTGTGGTCCTTTGGTTTACCGGGCTATCAGGCTCAGGCAAATCAACAATTGCAAATGCTGTATCCCACGAACTGTTTCGCCAGGGAATCAATGAATATGTACTGGATGGCGACAATGTCAGACACGGCTTAAATAAAGATCTTGGCTTTTCAGAAGCCGACAGAAATGAAAATATCAGGCGTATTGGGGAAGTCGCGAAGCTGTTTGTGGACAGCGGCAAGATCGTCACAACTGCCTTTATCTCTCCATTCCGTTCGGACAGAGAAACGGTTAGGGCGCTGTTTGAAGAAGGAGAATTTATTGAAGTCTTCATCGACTGTCCGCTCGAAGAATGTGAACGGCGGGACCCAAAGAAATTATATGCCAAAGCACGGCGCGGGGAAATAAAGAATTTTACAGGAATTGATTCCCCGTATGAAGCACCTGAAAACCCTGAAATCACGGTCCGATCTGACCAGTACACAGTAGAAGAAGCAGTCGGGCAGATATTAACACATTTGCGTGAGAAGAATATCCTATAAAAACCGGGAGTCTCTTTTTAATAGGAGACTCCTTTTCTGAAAAATAATTCCTACTATTTCACCCCGAAAAATGGTATTATAGAAAACAACTAGATTATTAGCTTAGGAAAAGCATTAAAAGGCATATATTATAAGATATTACAGAAAGGGCGGTCATGAGAATGACGGGAAAAGTTTTTTTAGTAGGTGCCGGCCCGGGAGATCCTGAACTTATGACTGTTAAGGGAATGCGCTGCCTGCAGGAGGCAGATGTCATTCTATATGATCGTCTAGTGAACCGGGAGCTGTTAAATCATGCAAAAAAAGAAGCGCAGCTCGTCTATTGCGGCAAGCTTCCCAATCATCACGTCATGAAGCAGGAAACCATCAATCACCTGCTTGTTAAATATGCAAAAAAAGGTTTGCTGGTTTGCCGGCTAAAAGGCGGTGATCCATTTGTTTTCGGCAGGGGCGGGGAAGAGGCAGAAGAGTGTGCCAATAATGATGTGCCATTTGAAATTGTACCTGGAGTGACTGCAGGAATCGCGGCATCTGCTTATGCGGGAATTCCTGTAACACACCGTACCTTAAGCAAAAGTTTCGCTTTTGTCACCGGACATCAGGCCGGAAACGAAGAAGCTGAACACCAGTGGGCCCACCTGGCACATGCAGTTGACACGATTTGTGTGTATATGGGTTTTTCCCACTTGCCTAATATTGTTAAAAATCTCATTCATAACGGAAAATCCACTCAAACACCAATTGCACTCGTACACTGGGGAACTCTTTCAAATCAGCGGACAGTTACGGGCACGCTTGCCAATATCGAGAGCAAAGTAAAAGAAGCAAAAATTTCGAATCCAAGCATGATTGTCATTGGGGAAGTTGTAAAAATGCATCATAAAATTAATTGGTTCGAAGAGGAAATTGCGCCTCATCTGCCTGTGGTGCATGGATAGGTTACGATTAAGCAGTATGAAGAAAGTCCATCAAGGAAAGGAGGCCCCAAATGAAAGCTGTCCTATACATCGGCCATGGCACACGTTCTAAAAAAGGCGCTGCCGAAGCATCTTTTTTTATCAGGAGTGTCATGAAAAAGGTAGACGCTCCTATACAAAAGCTTTGTTTCCTTGAATTAACAGAGCCAGACATTGAGGCTGGATTTGAATACTGTGTCCATGAGGGAGCGGAAGAAATTGTGATTGTGCCTCTATTTTTGCTGGCTGCGGGTCATATTAAGCAGGATATCCCTGAAGCGCTTGCCCCTTTAATAAAAAAGCATCCGGCCATAACTGTAAGGATGGCGGATCCGTTTGGAGTCCAGGACAGCATTCTTGACGCAATTGCAGAACTTGCGGCAGATGAAGCACAGCCAATCCGTTCTAATGATTCGCTTTTAATTGTAGGGAGAGGAAGCAGTGACCCTTCAATTCTTCAATCCTTTAACTCAATCAAAAGGGGAATCAGCCAGCGGCTTGGTATAAGGAATGTGCAAGTCTGCTATTTGGCAGCTGCTGCGCCGTCCTTCAAGGATGGACTTGATTCCATTTGCAATGAGGCCAGAGGGAGGATTATCGTCATTCCTTATCTATTATTCTCGGGGCTTTTATTAAGTGAGGTAGTAAGAGAGGTCAATAAGAAAATAAAAGCAGGATCCTCTGTGAACCTTACTGATACTTTAGGAAAACATGTGGCCATCCAGAATCTAGTCGCTGAAAAAGCGAATGGAGAGGTGAATGTGAATGCAGCCGTTATTCATTAATTTAACCAACAAGAAGATCGTTATTGCAGGCGGCGGCAGAATTGCCTTTCGAAAAGCGAAAACACTTGATGGAGAACGGGCCAATATCACTTTTGTTGCTCCTGATTTTACCGACGATATCATTTGTCTTGCCCATCAAAGAGGGTATGAGCTCATTCAGCGGGAGGCGCATCCTGAAGATTTTAAAGATGCTTTTTTATCGATTCTGGCCACAAATATTCGTGAAACCAACCAGCAGCTGGCGAGGTCGCTTGATTTATATCAGCTTGTCTGTGTTGTCGATGATGCAGGAGAAGGAAATGCAATCTTTCCGGCAGCTGTAAGACGCGGTCCGCTGCAAATCGCAGTCACCTCGAATGGCGCAAGCCCCAAGCTGACCCGGATGCTAAAAAAACAGCTGGATGAACAATTTGATGAAAGCTGGACGGGATATTCAGAATTTCTGGCAAAATGCCGTGAACATATTAAAAAACTTTCTATTCATTCAGCTGAGAAAAATGAGCTTCTCGCCGAATTGCTGGATGACCGCTATCGCCTGTCGGAGGATGAGCGGGAAAGTAAATGGGCATATCTGTCCTCATTAAAATAATCAACTCCTCAACTGGTCTTGTCCCTGTCAAGTAGACAACATAAAAAGCTAAGCAGTGAGCGCGTGTC
>NZ_JALJRC010000034.1:0-43395 GCF_024519925.1 Cytobacillus sp. Bac17
CATTGTATTACTTCTATTTTAAAATAAAAAAGACTGCAGACAAGCACGATTTTCATCGAGTTTGTCGACAGTCTGTAGCCAATCCCAAAAGGATTGGCTTTTTTGTTAGAAAATAATTCCTGTCCTGTTTAATAATTGATTTTCCAATATATAGGAAAAATATCATAACATTGGAGAGATTCCCATGATATCAAGGAAAAACATGAATTTGCCTTTATAGTGCCCTTTTCTCTGAAATATGTTTGTTATCGTTCTGTTATGTGTGTAACGGGATTATTATCTGTTTGTTCTTTTTTAGTAAAGATTCCATGTTATTATTAATCCCGTTAGCTAAAAACGAGCTATACGGGAGGTTTTACAACATGAAAAAATCAATTTTATCTTTTGTAGCTGCTGCGGCAATCACCGGAACAGCAGGTGCTAATGTACAAGCAGAAGAAGTGACAGTCAAAAAAGGCGATACTCTTTGGGATTTTTCCCAAACATATAATACACCAGTTGATATGATAAAAGAATGGAATGGGTTGTCTTCTCATATCATCCATCCAGAAGATGTACTTAATGTATATCCGGAAAAGAAATACATAGTATCAAAAGGCGATACTCTTTGGGATATAGCAAGAGAACATAACGTCACAGCAGAGGCAATCAAAGAATGGAACAACTTAAGCTCTGATTTAATTCTGCCTGACAATGAATTAATCCTTTACCCGAATGCTAAAGCTGTTAACGCTGCAGTTGCTGAGGCTCCATCAACATCAGCTAAACCTGCAAAAACGGTTTCAGCTCCTGTGCAAAAGTCTGAACAGACTGTAGCAAAAGAAACACAGCCAGCTGAAAAAGCTGCACAAGCGGCGCCAGAAGCAAAGCCACAAGCAAAGTCAAATCCAGAACCAGAGCCTGCGAAACCTGCTGCGGAAGCTAAGCCTGCAACAGAGCCGGCCAAGGCTGAAGCGGAATCCAAGCCTGCTGCCGAGGCTGAAGCAGAAGCACCCGCTGAAACTGCAAATAATGAAACAGCTCAAAATGTGCTGAATATGGAAGCAACAGCCTACACAGCCGATTGTGAAGGATGCTCAGGAATTACTGCTACAGGAATCAATTTAAAAGAGAATCCGGATCAAAAAGTAATCTCTGTGGATCCTAATGTGATACCACTGGGAACTAAAGTCCATGTTGAAGGTTATGGTAATGCTGTAGCAGGTGATACTGGCGGAGCCATTAAAGGCAACAAGATCGATATCTTCATGCCATCTCAGGAAGACGCAATCAATTTCGGCAGAAAAACAGTTAAAGTTACAATTCTAGATTAATACTAGAAAAGAAGGCACCTTTTTGGGTGCCTTCTTTTCTTTACTCTTTATCATTGCTTCCTCTTGCTTTTTCCTCCTGATTTACAAAGAAACTATGGACTGGTTTTGCCAGCTGTTTAAAGCTTTTTTCAAATCGTTCAGAAAGGTGAGAGGCCCGCTCGTAAACAACCGATTTAAGATTGTCTAATTGCCTGCTGATTTTTTCTGTGATTGCTTCCTGCCGGTTTAAGCGTTCCATTATCGACTTGCTGGCCTGTTCCTGTACACCAAGCTTCTTGTTTAATTCTTCTTTCATTTGCTCCTGTGTATTTAACTTTTTCTCAGCTTCCTCTGAAAATGCTGCAAACTGCTGCTCTAGACGTTCTATAACCTTATTATGATAAACTTCCTGTAAACCAAAGTTTTTATTTATTTCTTCTTTTATTTGCTCCTGTATTCCATAATTCTCAGCTTTTTCCTCCGAAAATGCAGAGAACTGCTGTTCTAAACGTTCCATTACTGTATTATGAAATACTTCCTGAACATCAAGCTTTTTGCTTAATTCTTCTTTCAGTTCTTCCTGAGCTTTAAAATTTGAAACAGCTTCCTCAGTAAAAGCGTCAAATTTATCAAACTTCCGGGAAAGTGCCTGAGTTGCCGCTTCCTGGAATGATACTTGTTCTAGTATCTTCTGATTTACCTGCTCTTCATTTTCAAGAGTTTCCATTATTGCTTTATTTAGTTCCTCCAGTGCAGCCAGCCTTTTATTCAAAGTATCATTTTCCTTTTCGCGCTGGTTCATCATTTCCATAAAACTTATTAAAAAAGCATCCTGCTTTTCAAGCTTAGCTGTCAAATGCTCAATATGATAATTTTGTTTTCCAGCTGCTTTTTTTACAAGTTTACTCAAGTCAGAAAAGGAATCATCGAGCTGATTTTTCATATTTTCATATGTTTCGGATATACGGGTATTAACAGTTTGCTGTTCTTTCAGTACTTCCTGGAGAAAGTTCAGCCGATAAGTACCCTGATTGGAAACAGTGTCAGAATGGCTTAGATAAAGCTTAGGGTTTCCATCCGCATTTGATTGTTTGGCCATAGGAACACTCCTCAGTTTTAACTTTTATAATAGCCTATGCCAGCCCTTTTGAGAGGGATGGGCACTATCCTATAAAACCTGAACAATTCAAATTTGATGCTGATAAGCATAGTGAACATGAGGGTCCCGATTCCACGAAATTTCGCAAATCGTACTAAAAAGTGTTGCAAAAAATTGAAAAAATAGGTAAATTATTAATTGTCAGTAAATTGGCAGGCGATGTCATGGATCTGAATACATAGGGAGTCAACCAAAACTACCTCTAAAACAAAAAGAAAGAGAGGACCATCACATGAAGAAATTATCTTTCTTGATTTCGGCAGCTGCACTGACATTAATGCTTGGAGCATGCTCAAACGAAGAGGCTTCTAAAGGGGATGAAAAGGAAGAGGCCACAGCTGAGACGACAGAGGCCGCTGATGAAGGCAAAGAAGTGCGCTCGGCTCTTTTAAGCTATCAGGGAGAAGTGACAAAGGTAATTCGAAACACAGATGCAAACTTGACCGCTGAAGGTCAGGATCCAGCTGAAGCAGCTGCAGCTTTTGAAAAGGAAGCGAAAGCCGTGTCTGTACCAGAAGAATTAACAGACTACACTAAGGATATTGAGGCGGCGGTTGATAGCCTTTCTCAATACTATGCTAAAAAAGCTGAGCTGGTAAAAGCAGGATCCCAGGATATGTCGGAAGCAGAGCCATTTAAAGAGGAATATATCAATTCAATGACTAAAGTTTTTGAAGAAGTGGAACTATCTGCTCCAGCTTTTAACAGCGTTTTCCAATAAATGCCCAGCAAACAGCCCTATTCGATTTTGAATAGGGCTGTTTGTATATATTAAGGCACATCATGCCCCATTGAACTTTGAAAAATCTCAAACCACTGATCCCTGTTAAGTTTGTAAGACAATGAACCGGCTGCACGTTCAATTCTTTCAATCTTGCCGGACCCGACAATTGGCATGATTCGGGCAGGATGATTTAAGAGCCAAGCAAATAAAACTTCATCAATATCACTTGCCCCGATTTCCTCTGCGACTTTATGTAATGCCGCTTTAAGGGGTTCCGGTTTTTCTTCAGTACCGCTGAAAATTTTCCCGCCAGCCAAAGGGGACCAGGCCATCGGTGCGATTCTTTTTTCCATGCACAGATTTAATGTGCCATCCTCATAGTTCTCCAGATGATAGGCAGAAAGTTCAATTTGATTTGTAATCAGATCCATATCAAGATATGACTGAAGCATCGTAAACTGATGGCGTTTAAAATTGGATACCCCAAAATGCTTTACCTTACCAGCAGCCTTTAAAACTGAAAATGCCTCAGCAACTTCTTCCGGATCCATAAAAGGATCAGGACGATGAATGAGCAGGGTATCTATGTAATCTGTTCTCAGATTTTGCAAAGATTTCTCAACCGAAGCAATAATATGTTTTTTTCCTGTATTGTAATGATGGGATTTATGCTCAGGGCGATTTGGTGACTGGAGTACAATCCCGCATTTCGTTACAATCTCCATTTTTTTGCGGAGCTCCGGCTTTTTCTCAAGAGCCCTTCCAAACAGGCTTTCACATGTATAGCTGCCATATATATCGGCATGATCAAATGTCGTTATTCCCAGCTCCAAACACTTTTCTATTAAGGTGATTAATTCTTCATCTGATAATTTCCATTCAGCCAGTCTCCATAGACCATGTACGATTCTTGAAAACGACAGATCCTCTGCCATCTGCACTCTATCCAAAAGTATCATCTCCCAATTTTTTTCGCACTGTTATTATCTCTGAAAATGCAAAGAATACCAAGCTAAACGTTCTTCGGCATTGCAAAGGGTGCTGGATCATCATAAATTAGAGGCATAAAAATAAGAGGCAACTGTTTTGTCACCTCATTTTTATCCGCATATTTTCTGCAGCGGTTCAACCATTTGTTCATGCAGAATCATAATTTTTGATGGGTATGAACAATGCTCTTTATAAGCTGTTTGAAGTTCGTGATAAAAAGTGGTTAATTCCTCAACATTGGAAATCAATTCTTTATCAAAAACGCCTGACCGGCTGAGAAGGATATTCTCATATTTTTCAACAAGCTTTTTAGTTTTCTTTATCAATTTCCAAGCATCTTTCATACGAAAAGCATCATTTAAATGGGAATAGAATTCTATCAAGTCTTTTTGGAAAATATTCTTAAGTTCCTGGCTGAGCCTTTCAATAGGAGGAAGTTCAGCTTCCTGAAATATAAACTGCTGCAGCATAATGAAATCGGTCTTTACATTCTGTTCTTCAAATGACTGATATATCCGTAAAGTATTATAGGCGTCATACATGGGATGATGGGGTTCTCCAATAAAAGAAAGGTCATAGAAAGACAATGCTTTTTCCACTGAAGCTGCAGTCCGGGAAGCTCTTTTTGTGAAAATAGCCTGAAAATCGACATATCTTTTGGTAATCTTATCAATCGTAGCTTGGGGAAGATTATGCCTGAAAGCATCGGCTTTTAATCTTAAGATGTCACTGGTCGACCAGGAATAGAATCTTGCTTTTTTAACTCCGCCGACCCAAAAGAGAAAATCTTTAAACACCTCAGAAAAGTCATCTGCTGTTTTTAAATCAGAATCGGATATCCCCGTCAATTCTTTGCAGAATGGGCTAAGCGGCGAGTCCTGCTGCGGACGAATGAACCTGTCAAATCCAGTTACCTTACCTGTTTCAAGTTCAACTTTTACAGCACCAAGGCGAATGGCCTCCATATCTTCAAAAAGCATACCATTTTTGCTGCATAGCATTTCAAAATCAAAGAATATCAGCTGTTTTAGCTCGGCCATACGCCTTCCCCCCTTTATAATATCCAGCTATCCAACAAGATATTATAAAGAATGACGGGCAAAAAAGGAAGGAACAGAATTATCCATCAAGATATTTGGCAGGAATGAAACTTTTTTCCCAGTGCAATGGCAAATCGGTTTACGATTTCTTTTGAAACGTTTACACTTAAAGGGTACATAGTTTTCAGTCGCAAATATGATAGCGATTTCTCTAAAAATTATTGAACTTGAAAGGATGGATGAAGGATGGGTATTTCTTTATCGAAAGGGCAAAAAATTGATTTAACAAAAACTAACCCCGGGTTGTCTAAAGTAATAGTAGGACTCGGCTGGGATACGAATAAATATGATGGTGGCTTGGATTTCGACCTCGATGCCAGTGTGTTTTTATTAGATGCAAATGGCAAGTGTGCATCTGATAAAGATTTTATTTTCTACAACCAGCTTGAAGGCGGCGATGGCTCAGTCCTGCATACAGGTGATAACAGAACAGGTGAGGGCGATGGCGATGACGAGCAGGTTAAAGTTAACCTTAGTGCTGTTCCTGCCTCCATTGAGAAGATTTCTTTTGTCATTACGATCCATGATGGGGAAGGCCGCGGTCAAAACTTTGGTCAGGTCTCAAATGCATTTGTAAGAATCATTAATGAAGAAACAAATGAAGAGTTAATCCGTTATGATTTAGGAGAAGATTTCTCCATTGAAACTGCCATTGTTGTAGGAGAATTATACCGTCATAATGGCGAATGGAAATTTTCTGCCGTGGGTTCAGGCTATCAGGGAGGACTTGCCCGTATTGCGACAGACTTCGGTTTGCAGGTAGGTTAACTTCCATTATTCCAGGCAGAGCAGCAGCTTTTCCCTGGCTTTCTCTTTAGGGTGTATTCCCCTCATATTGATGACCTGCCTAAAAAAAGGACCTGTGTTATGAAGGAGTGATTATCTTGGGTATACAATTATCAAAAGGTCAAAGAATTGATCTGACTAAAACAAATCCTGGCCTCACTAGAGCCATTATCGGGCTGGGCTGGGACACGAACAAATATAGCGGCGGTCATGATTTTGACCTTGACGCATCTGCATTTCTTGCAGATGAAACCAGTAAATGTGTAAATGACCATGATTTTATTTTCTATAATAATCTGCAGCATCCAAGCGGAGCAGTTATACATACAGGAGACAATCGTACAGGTGAAGGAGACGGAGACGATGAGCAGCTTGTTGTCGACTTTACCAAAATACCTTCACATGTTCATCGTATTGGCATAACTGTAACTATTCATGATGCAGAATTAAGGCAGCAAAATTTCGGCCAGGTTTCCAATGCATTCGTAAGATTAGTGGATGAATCCAATAATCAGGAGCTGCTGCGTTTTGATCTAGGAGAAGATTTTTCAATTGAAACAGCAGTCGTTTTCTGTGAATTATACCGCCACGGGAATGACTGGAAGTTCAATGCCATTGGCAGCGGCTTCTCAGGCGGCTTGGCAGCTCTTTGCCGCAACTATGGACTGCAGGTTTAATTTTCCTTCATGGCACCCAAATGGTTTGGGTGCCTATTTTGTTTGTCAAGTGAGAACCCTCAGCCAATGCTGATGGTTATTAATCCCATACTTAAAAAATTGCGAATGGGCAAAATAGGTGTGAGAAAAACCTTGAGAGGAAGGGATGCAGTATGTCACTTGAATGG
Source organism: Cytobacillus sp. Bac17 (assembly GCF_024519925.1). NCBI lineage: Bacteria > Bacillati > Bacillota > Bacilli > Caryophanales > Bacillaceae > Cytobacillus > Cytobacillus sp. Bac17. Next base: position 6,896 of record NZ_JALJRC010000034.1, read on the forward strand.
TTTGACAGGGTAAGCGGTGAGTTGCAGGACCATCTTGAATCGATTTGCAGTAAATATGATCAGATTGGCCATATGTCGATTGACCGGGGTGCCAAGCATCCCAGAATGGAGTTTTTTATTGAAACCAGTGATAATGACAGAGAGTATTTTTGCACTCTATTCTTTGATCCGCATAATGAAGAATTCTATGTAGAAGACTTTGATTTTGAGCTGGGACATACTTCTAAAACCATGCTTTTTGATATTGAAGACATAATCGATACAGTCCACGAAAGCCTTCACGATTATATGAATGGCGAGGATGAAGATCATTTTGCATTTGAAGATGATGAAGAAATATATGTTTCAGAAGAGGAAGATTTCGACATTGACGACGAATATGACCTTGATGGCGAAGATGATATCTTTGAAGAAGTAGATGTAGAGTGGGAAACTCCTGAAGTAACTGCCTTTTTCAAGGAAGACGAAGTGGAGGTATCCTATCAGTTTGGAGTGGTCCAGGAAACCGGTGATGGAGTCCTTCGCAGGGTTAACCGCATTTGGACAGATGACGAAGAAATGATCAAAGATGAAGATCACTTTATCTTCAGCAAAGAAGAGGCAAGCACAATCATTGCCATGATCGCCAGCCACATGGATTCCCTGAGCGGGCATGAGGCTGATTATCAGTAATTATTCATACCGAAATGAACAAGTGGCTATCAAGAATTCTTGAAGCCACTTGTTTTTGTCATCAGCAGAAAAAGAAATAACTCGTTCACCCTTCAGCCAGCACCGAATCACTCCCCTAATAAAAATCTTTTAAAATTTTACAATTGACTGTATTTCTCTGTTGGTACTAATCAGGCTTGACTCCCCCATAAACTGATTAAAAGCAGGTGAAAAGAGGTGCATCATGGGGATTCATATCGTTCAGGCAGGCGATAGCCTTTGGGCCATTTCTCAAAAGTATAATGTTCCTACCCTGGATATAAGAACGGCTAATGGCCTTGAGAACGGACCTGGTATCATCCCTGGTTTAGCGCTGTACATTCCTGAAAGCGGACCAGTTATCAGGTCTTATCTGGTAAAGCCGGGAGATACATTATGGAGCATTTCCCAGCGTTTTCAAACTACAATTAATCTTATCCTGTCAGCAAACCCGGAAATAAGGCCGGAGGGTCTATATATCGGGCAGAAGTTAAATATTCCATCACCAAGCAGATTAGTCATGAAAACATTAGGGTTCATAGTCCCGTATTCTCCTGATACTTTTTTACCCGCTTTCAGGGAAACAGCAAAGAACTTAACCTACATCGCCATTTCTGCCTATTCTTTAACAAGGGAAGGTTACGCATATATTGAACTTGACGATTCAGCCATATTGGCAGAAAGCCGCCGGCTGGATGTCATTCCGCTGCTGATGATCAGAAATCTTGCACAAGGTGAATTTAATGCAGAACTGATTGGCGGGGTGCTTGAAAGTCCGGCAAATAGGAGGAACTTAATCTTAAGCCTGATGAATTTTGTCACTCAAAAAGGTTATGGAGGCATCAGCCTGGATTTTGAATTTATCCCGCCGCCAAAGCGCCAGGATTTCAATTCATTCATTAGAGAATTAAAAAATGCCTTAGGTCCAAAAGTGCTTCATGTCAATGTACATGCTAAGACAGAAGATCTCCCGGCAAACCGGATAATAGGGGCATATGATTATAAAGCAATTGGGGAGGGCGCCGATATTGTTGCAGTCATGACCATGGACTATGGTTATCCCACTGGTCCTCCTAATCCCGTCGCTCCACTATGGTGGGTTGAAGAAGTCATTCAATATTCGATCACCCAGATTGACCCGAAAAAACTGCAAATAGCTTTGCCGTTATATGGATATGACTGGAGAACTGCGGATAATCTAACCCGCTCATTTTCCATGCAAGCCATTCAGAATTTAGCATTAAGCAGAGGAGCAGTTATTCAATTCGATGCTTATGCAGCATCCCCATGGTTCCGATATTGGAACGGAGAAGAAGAACATGTGGTCTGGTTTGAAGATATCCGCAGCATTACTGAAAAATATAAATTAATTGACCAGTATAATCTTTTAGGGATGACATACTGGCAATTAAGCTTGCGATTTCCTCAGAACTGGGCATTTGCGGATAAAAATTTTACTATTCTATAGCCCTTTTTAAAGAAGCTCCTTCATTTCTTCTTCAAAATAAAACATTTTTGGTTTTTCTTTAATCGTATATGTGTATTTCTTCATTTTCGCCACATAACAGGTTTTGTTGATCGTAACTTTCTCTCCCGTGTCAATCAGAATAACAATATCATTATGCTCAAACTTATTTCTGCGCTTCACACTGATCCCTCTTTCTTTACACATATAAAGTGTTATTAACACATTATCTCATACTTTTGTGGAATTAACCCTATTGATGTTAATGGAATCATTCAGGTTCCATTATTTTTTTTTGCATATCGCCAAGTAAATGATATATTAGTCTAATTGAATACCATAGTGAACAAAGGAAGATACAAAATGACATCAACACTTGGCTTTATAAGAGAGTGGCAAAAAGCCATCCAGGCTGAGATCTTACATTTAAAAAAATATGGGAGTTCCCGCTACTTAATAATAAATGGACGGCAGCTTTCAAAATCAGATGCATATACCTATTTTTTTGATACACTTTCTGCCATTAAAATTCCAACTGGATCGTCCATAAAAATCGAATGGGGAAGAAAGAGAGTGGAAGGAAGAGTCCTATCTGCGGAAGGAAATAATGTCATAGTGGCATTAGAAGAGGATATTGGAATCGAGCTATCGGAAGCATATTTGCTTCATGATCCCTGGGAGCTATTGGATCAGCTTTTTCAGCGCTTAGAGGACATAAAAGACAGTAAAAGAAAAAGAAATAGGATAAAAAAATTGATGAATCCTTCCATGCCACCAAAGCACCCTGCCGATAAGGTAAAGACTGGTGCCCATGAATTGATTTTGCGTTCTAAGTACAATCCAGCCACTTATGTCTGGGGACCGCCAGGCACAGGAAAAACCTATACACTGGCACGTGTGGCCGCTAACAAATACTTTAAAGGACAAAGTGTTCTCATTCTGGCCCACTCAAATCAGGCAATAGATGTCCTAATGGCAGAAATTTCATCCTTTGCATCATGCAAACGAAAAATTCCTGATGGAGATCTGCTTCGTTACGGGTCACAAGTCGGTCCAGCACTATTCGATCATCATTCATTAACAGCCGAATATCTTTTAAATAAGCAGCATACAAATCTCTCGGAGCAAAAAGCTGCTCTATTTGAGGAACGCCGCCTGCTTAAACAGGATTTATCCCGATCCTTCAGCAAGAGAGATTCCGACCATCTTATTGAAATAGAAAAGAAGCTATCTGGAGTACTTGAAAAGATCAGGCAAAAAGAAATAGAGTTTGTAAAAAATGCTTCTATTATTGGAACAACACTGGCAAAAGCCGCAAGTGATCCGTCAATTTACGAGAAAAATTTTGATTTAGTCATCATCGATGAAGCCAGCATGGCTTATGTTCCACAGGCTGCCTTTGCAGCTTCACTTGGCAAAAGAGTCATCATTTGCGGGGATTTCAAACAGCTTCCTCCTATTGCTGCATCAAGACATAAATTGTCCGAAAAATGGCTAAGGGAGGATATCTTTCATCACTCTGGCGTGTCAGACGCAGTTAAGGATGGACACTTGCATCCGCACCTTTTTCTATTAAAAGAGCAGCGCCGTATGCACCCGGACATTTCAGCATTTTCGAATAAACATATCTATCATTCTCTTGTTGGTGACCATCCGGATGTTTTGGCTGCAAGAGCTGATATCGCTGCCTGCACGCCTTTTCCCGCCAAAGCCTCGATCCTGCTCAATACAGCCGGATCAGGTGAATATGGCATGAAAGATGGCAGTTCGAATTCAAGAATCAATTTATGGGATCTTTTGCTGGGATTTCAGTTAATACATGAAGCTTATACAGGAGGAAGCAGGTCCATAGGTTATGTCACCCCGTATCGGGCACAGGCATTATTAATGGAACAGCTTCTGGGTGAGCTATACGAGCAGGAAAGGTCTGCAGCTGATATTATCGCTGCAACAGTTCACCGTTTTCAGGGAAGTGAACGGGATGTCATGATTTTTGACTCTGTAGATGCTCCGACCCATGAGAGAGCTGGAATGCTATTAATCGGGAAAGAAAGCGAAAGATTATTGAATGTTGCCATAACTAGAACCAAGGGGAAATTTATTCATATTTGCGATTTGGAATTTATACACAACAACGTATTTAAAAACAAAACGTGGCGGAAGCTGGCAGACCACCAGCTGCACAATGGACAGGCCATTCATCCTGATCAGATTGGCAGATGGATCAAAAATCAGCATCCACGCCTCCAATGGGTGCATGCAAGAAAGCTGGAAAAAGTGTTTGAGGATATTTCTAAAGCTAAAAAGGAGATTATTATTTCCCTGCCTGATGGCAAGGAACTGGGGAATGAGTGGGGTCAGGCACTTTCAGGGAGGCCTCCGCAAACGAAGCTTACCATGCTTGCCGAGCATTCTATCCCTTCCGCTGCTCCTGATGAAATATTGCCAAACGGCATTCCATTTCCCGGCGTCATAATTGACGGACATATTTTGTGGCTGGGCATGCCGGCAGAGAGCCATAATAGCGCACGGCCCCCATATGTAGCTGCAAGGCTTCAATCAACAGCTGTATGCTCGTATCTTACATCTCAATTAAAATAAAAAAGACGCCCCAGAGAGGCGTCTTTTTATACGTATTGCGGCGACCCGACTGCACTCCACATAGTGCATTGCCAGTTAGGCTTGTCAGTCGTCTTATGCAATTAGCTCATCGCTTTACTAATATAGCATTATTCTATAAAAGAAACAAGAGTTTTTTGTGCTCTTCCGTTGCATTCCTTTCATTGTTCAATCAAAATATACCTAAAATACATTGATTAGGGTTGTGATCATATGAATATGAAACCATTAAAAGGCCAGCATCATGTCTCTGCCATAACAGCCAATGCTCAGAAGAACTATGAATTTTTCACCAGAATCCTTGGAATGCGGCTTGTTAAGAAGACAGTAAACCAGGATGATACCACGATGTATCATTTATTTTATGCGGATGAAAGGGGTAACCCTGGCACTGACTTAACGTTTTTTGAAATCAAAAATGCTGGCCGCACTTACAGGGGGACTGACAGTATAACTTGTACATTTCTGCGTGTGCCATCTGATGAATCGCTTCTTTATTGGAAAAAGAGACTATCAGAACAAGAAGTTTTACATGGAGAAATAAGAGAAGCAAACGGAAAGAAGATGCTGTTCTTTGAAGATTTCGAAGGGCAGCGTTTGGCCCTGATTTCCGATCAAAATAATAAAGGAGTAAAAGGCGGGAAGCCATGGGATCGAGCTGCTGTTCCTCCAAACCACGGTATAATCGGGCTTGGACCCGTAATGCTCACCGTCTCTGAACTCGGACCCACCGCAAATCTGCTTACAGAAGTAATGGAATATCGGAGAATAGGAGAATATTCTTTGGATGAAGATACTGTAGTTGTATTTGAAACCGGTGAAGGAGGAAACGGGGCAGAAATTCATATTAAAGAAAGCCATGACTTGCCCAAGCAGCGTCCAGGCCGCGGAAGTGTCCACCATGTTGCTTTTCGGGTGGAAAATGAAGATGAATTAAGAAACTGGGTACGAAAACTGAAAGAATTACGGATTGCAAGCTCCGGTTTTGTGGAGAGGTATTATTTCAAATCTTTATATTTCCGGGAACCAAACGGTATTCTTTTTGAACTGGCAACAGACGGACCTGGATTCGAAGCAGATGAACCTTTCGAGCAATTGGGAGAAAAGCTGGCACTACCCCCATATATTGAAGACAGCCGGGAGGAAATCGAGGCAAAGATTACACCACTGGACACGAAAAGTGAATAGAATAGTGTTTAGGGATGAACAAAAGTGTTCGTCCCTTCCTTTTGAAGTTGAAACTTTTTATGGAGTTTGTTCGTTTAATATATAATAAGGGGATATAATAATGGAACTTAAAGAATAGAGAAGGAGTCATCATGGAAAAATTTCAGCGTTTCAAAGAAGCTTTTGCTGGGTTTTGGCGAAAAAAACACCTGACACAAATCCTGCTTCTTTTAACACTAACAATAATACTTTTAACCATTCTATTTTTTGCATTTCTGGCAGCTACAGCAAACGTGGAGACCTTAAAAGAAGGTTTAAGGCAGTCAACTGTTATTTACGATAAAGATGGCGATGCTGCTGCAGGACTTGCCGAGAATAGGGCAGAGGGTGCAAATATTGAAGAATTGCCGGATCATGTAGGCAATGCCGTAATTGCGATTGAAGATGAACGCTTTTATAAGCATAACGGATTTGATATTAAAGGAATTGCCAGAGCCTTTTTTGGCAATTTATTTGCTGGTGGCATAACGGGCGGGGGAAGTACGATTACTCAGCAGCTGGCCAAAAATGCTTTGCTTTCCCCTGAACAGACGTATAAGCGAAAAGCTGAAGAGCTGTTTCTGGCCGTAGAAATCGAAAAAAATTATAAAAAAGATGAAATCCTGCAAATGTATTTAAATCAGGTATACTTCGGAAGCGGTTCATGGGGAATCGAACAAGCATCCAATAAATATTTCAGCAAAACCCCAAAGGAACTGAGCATAAGCGAAAGCGCACTGCTTGCAGGGCTGCTCCAATCGCCTTCTGCGCTCGATCCTTACAATCATTACGAACGGGCAATGAAAAGAAGAAATGTTGTACTTGGAAAGATGAAAGAGCACAAGATGATTTCAGCCGAAGAGTATAAGGACGCTGTAAATGAAAAGATCCAATTAAAGGAAGGGACACGAAGCAAGCAAGAAAGAAAATACCCCTACTATGTTGATGCCGTACTGGATGAAGCTATAAATAAGTACGGATTAACCCAGGAAGAAATCTTTACTAGAGGATACAAAATATATACGGAAATGGATCAAAATCTGCAATCAAGCCTGGAAAATGTTTATGAAAAGGACTCAATCTTCCCTCCAGGAATGAACGGAGAGATCGTCCAGAGTGGAGCTGTCCTTCTTGATCCTGCTTCAGGGGGTGTCAGAGGGCTTGTCGGAGGCAGAGGTGAACATGTATTCAGAGGATTCAACAGGGCCACACACATCAAGGCCCAGCCTGGATCAACACTTAAGCCACTAGCTGTCTACACACCAGCACTTGAAGAAGGCTACTCACCAACATCCATGCTTAAAGATGAAAAAGTGACATATGGAGATTACACACCAGCTAATGCATCCGGACAATACGCGGGCGAAGTGTCCATGTATAAAGCTGTGGAAGACTCTATCAATGTCCCAGCGGTTTGGCTCCTTAATGAAATTGGACTTGATAAAGGTCTGGATGCACTTGACAGGTTCGGCATACCGCTTGAAAAAGAAGATGAATATTTAGGGATTGCCTTAGGCGGGATGAGAAAAGGCGTCTCACCCTTAAAGATGGCAGAAGCATATGCTGCATTTCCAAATGGCGGAAAGCGGCAGGATGCCCATTTAATTACGAAAATAGTAGGCCCAACAGGCAGCATCATTGCCGAACGCGACAAAGAAACAGTTAAGGTTACGACAAAAACAGTATCGAATCAAATGACTTCCATGCTGTTAAATGTGGTTGAAACGGGTACAGGAAGCGCAACAAAGATAGAAGGAGTTCAAATTGCCGGAAAAACGGGATCAACCCAGCTCCCATATAAAGACATTAACGGAACGAAAGATCAGTGGTTTGTTGGCTATACGCCGAATTTGGTTGGCGCCGTTTGGCTGGGGTATGACCAGACTGACAGGGAACATTATCTGTCAAAAAGCAGCTCTGAAACAGCAGTACCTGTATTTAGAGCGATTATGGAATCAAGCCTGCCATATATGCAGGAAGAGGAATTTACTACTAAATCGATAAATGAAAAGCTGGAAAAAAAGGAATTAACAGAGGAAATTGGACAAACCTTTAAAGAACAGGCCGAAAAATTTGAAGGCAAATTGAGGGAGGATCTTCCCATTTGGAAGGAAAAATTGAGCGAAGGCAAGCAGGAACTTGAGGAATTCGGCAGATACCTGAAAGACAAATGGGATCAATTCAGCAATTAAAAGAAAAGAGAGAATGGCCAAAATAGCCATTCTCTCTTTTTGTGCCTCAAGTAAACTTTATACTGGAATAATTCAGGAAAACAGTGTAATCTAAATATTTATAGCACACACTAACAAAACGACAGCATATGCTAGCGCGTTGCTAGCTTTCAGATATTAATGGCTAGGAGGATTCAAATGAGTGGAGAAACCCGTATTCAGCTTAACGTCCGCATAACAAGAGAGACTTCAAATATGCTCGATGAAATTGTTGATTATTATCAGGAAAACACGAAACTCGGCAGGATTTATAAAGGCGACGTTTTAACAGATATTATTGAAAAATCATATGAAGTAATGAATAAGCAAAAAAAGCTCAATAAGAAATTTTAATCCTGATTGGAGGGGGATTACATGAGAGATGTAAAACTAACCGACATATATCAGCATCGGATCGCACAGAAATATATTACACGCTCCGGCATCGCTCATGCTATTGCAGTTGCCTATCATGCTTTCCAGCTTGCACAAGAATCCGGAGAAGACGTTGATTCCGCGGCTAAAGCAGGTTTCATGCATGACATTGGCCATTATACCTGGTACAAAAATGGAAAGTGGGATTACGACCTTTACCGGCTGAATGACATTCATGCCATTAAAGGTGCTGAGCGGGCACACAAACTCCTAATCAGGCTTGGAGAAAACCCGATTAAAGCTAAAGAAATAGCCTTAGCCATCCTTTTTCACACGGATTCATTTCTGCCTGGCGGTGAGGTTGTAAGAACTCCGCTGCAATCCATAGTCAAATTGGCAGATGAAAAAGATGAAGAACCCGGAGGAGCGCATCATTATCGTGAACTCGATTTTGGGCGGGCTATGAAAAGCCTCGAAATACTCGATAATAAGATTGATGATTACCTTAAGAAAAAAGAAGAATAACCTAAATTTCTGTCATGTTATGCGCTTCCCCAGGAAATCCGTTACTTATGAACTGTTATTTTTTGAAGGGAAGCGCCTATTTCATGAAGAAATATAATTTATGATAGAAATAATCCGATTATCAATATTATTATGTCCAGGGATGGTGTTGCGGCAGTGAGAGCAAGGACTCGAAGACAACAGTCATTTAATGTGGAAGAAATCAAATTTAAATTAACAACTGTATTTCTGCATCTCTCATTTTATGCATTTATCATATTTATCCTAATATTATTCTTGGAGCTATTTGGTTAAGTACATACAAACATGCCAGGGCAATAAAAGCGGATTTGCCCTGGCGTGAAGATTATGGATTTGGCAATATGCCTTTTTCCTTTAAATAATTTTCCACTTCTCTAAATTCTTCTACCGGCACAAATGCTATGTCTTTTTTCCGAAGAAGATCCTGAAGCCCATTTTTGGCAAAAGTAATGTCAGCATACTCCGCCGGGTGGGAATCCGGTTCACTGTCCCCAATAAAAAACACAGTTTCATATTCCTTCTTTAAGTCCTGAATGACCTTCGATTTATCAATGCCATATCTTTCAGAGTAATGCTGATGATTCTCATCTATATTCATGTGCACATTCTTCTCATGATAATGCCCTTCATTCGAAAAAACCTTTACATGTTCCACTCCATATTTTTTTAATAGGTGATAAATATAATAGTCTGTGCCAGCACTCAAAATATAAAAATCTCCGCCGTTCTGCTGAACCTTTTTGATAAAGTCAGGTACATATTCATCAATTTCTATTGAATAAATATCGTTTATAATTTGTTCTTCATCCTGATTGATGGAAGTGAAGACTTTATTCAAAAAGTCGATATCCTTTATCTCCCCAGCCTTCCATTTGGGCATCAGCTTGCGCCCCTCCGGAAAATATTTATCCATCATAATCAAATAGAAGTCTCTTTTTGATATTGTTCCGTCAAAATCTGAGACAAAAGCCCACTTTTTCATTCTATAAACCTCCAATAAGACATTTCTGCTTTTTATGCTGCTATGCTATTTTAACTTTACCCTTTGTTATTTATTTTCAATCAGTGAAAAAACGTCTTTTAATTTTATTCCTGGAGAGATTAATGGTATTATTAATTTGATTTTTACATAAGGAGATGATTAGTATGGCAGAAAAAGGATACATATTAATGAAAAACGGTGAAAAGGTTGAATTTGAACTATATCCTGAAGCGGCACCAGGGACAGTTGAAAATTTCAAAAAGCTTGCGAACGAAGGCTTTTATAATGGTTTGTCTTTCCATCGTGTAATTCCTGGGTTTGTAAGCCAAGGAGGCTGCCCTAATGGAACAGGAACTGGCGGACCTGGATATACAATCAAATGTGAAACAGAAGGCAACCCTCATAAGCATGAAGAAGGTTCACTATCTATGGCACACGCGGGCCGCGATACAGGCGGAAGCCAGTTCTTTATCGTTCATGAGCCACAGCCTCATCTAAACGGTGTTCACACTGTTTTTGGAAAAGTAACTTCAGGCATTGAAGCAGTCAAAGCGATGAGAAATGGCGATGTTATGGAGAAAGTTGAAATTTTTGAAGGATAAATAGTTCAGCAAAAAGAGCCGAAATGGCTCTTTTTTGTTTTATACCCAGGTGATTTTATATAATATAAAAGTACCTTGCCAATAATGAAAGGATGATTATATGGAGCCTATAAAAGATCATTTAAAAGAAAATCTTGATTTGCTTTTTGTCGGCTTCAATCCGAGTATCCGTTCAGGAGAAACAGGTCATCATTTTGCAAATCCTAATAACCGGTTTTGGAAAATTCTCCATGAATCGGGGTTAACTCCCAGAAGATACAGCGCAGCGGAGGACTATAAATTATTGGATCTGGGATATGGGATGACAAATATTGTTTCCAGGCCAACTAAAGCAGCGGACGAAATAACAAAGGAAGAATATAAAGAAGGCAGAGAAGAACTGATTAAAAAAGTAGTTGAACTTAAGCCAAAAGTCATTTGCTTTGTTGGAAAAGGAGTATATCAGGAATACAGCCGCAAAAAGAAGCTGCCATGGGGAGTACAGGAGGAATCTGTGGTTCCCGGAACAATTGATTTTGCTGCTCCTTCGTCTTCTGGACTGGTCCGAATGAAAATGGATGAAATCATTCAAATCTATGCGGAGATTCCGAAGCTATTAAAAACTCTCATATAAAACCAGTTACTTGAATGGTTTGCCGCCTGGTCAGCCTAATGCCATTTCATAGGGCAAATAGCACACATTCTTCCTTTTTCACAAACATTATTCTAGTAATTTCCCCTACCAACGGTACTGTTAATTAATATTCAGAATTGTTAAAATAGATTCAACAGCAAGAACCAGCTTCAATTTAATCTCTTAAGGAGGGAAAGAAATGGAGCAATATGTTCGTGTTATTCCTTTTAAGGTGATTCGTCAGGAAGAGGAAGTTTTGGAAGTTCCAAAAGGCGTGGATTTAATACAGGCGCCAAAAATGTGGAACGAAACAAAAGGAAAAGGAATTAAAATTGCTGTTTTGGACACCGGATGCGACCTAAGCCATGCTGATCTGAAGGATCGAATAACAGGAGGACGGAATTTTACAGATGACGATAACAGCGATCCAAATATTTTCAAAGACTATAATGGCCACGGCACACATGTTGCTGGAACTATCGCTGCGCATGAAAACGATGCTGGTGTCATTGGGGTAGCTCCTGAAGCAGATCTCCTTATTGTGAAGGTCTTAAATAAGGATGGTTCCGGCCAATATGAATGGATCATCAATGGCATTCATTATGCCATCGAACAAAATGCTGATATCATTTCCATGTCACTTGGCGGACCAGCCGATGTTCCTGAACTGCATGATGCGATAAAAGCGGCTGTTAAAAAGAATATCCTTGTCGTCTGCGCAGCAGGAAATGAAGGGGATGGGGACGATTCTACAGACGAGTTTGCTTATCCTGGCTGCTACAATGAGGTGATTAGTGTGGGTGCTGTAAACCTTGAGAGGGATTCTTCCGAATTTACAAACTCACATAATGAAATTGATTTGGTGGCACCTGGTGAAGAGATATTATCTACCTTCTTAAACGGGAAATACGCAACGCTTAGCGGCACTTCAATGGCAGCACCACACGTTTCAGGTGCGCTGGCCCTAATCAAAGATTTAGCAAACAAGCAATTTGAAAGAAAGCTTTCAGAACCAGAACTATATGCACAATTAATCAGAAGGACAGTTCCATTAGGCAATTCGCCTAAACTGGAAGGAAACGGTCTTGTTTATTTAACCGTACCTGAGCATTTAGCCGGGATCTTTGACCAAAAATTCAAATCCATGGTCCATAATGCTATATGATTAAAGTGAACAATATTTCAGCCGCATGGGCAGAGGCTCAGTCAAAGTATATTGAAAATGCTCAGAATGAACCCTATTACGATGCTCAGAAGGATAAAATCAATCTGGAGGATTACTACAGCACCCTTGATTTAGAAAAAGAAGACATCCCAGAACAAATCCATACTCTGGTGGTTCGTACCCATAACCGGCAATTGGATTACTCACCCCACCAGTATGTATATCCATGGGTGGATCTGCAGGAAAATCTCAAGCTAAAAAGTTTATATTCCGGGAAAGGGATGGACCCGCTTAAAGCCATTGACCAGGATCTCAAGCTTCTGCAGTCGATTCAGGAAAGCGGCTATAGCAGCATTGAAAGAGTAATTTTTAATACCGAACATGTCGTTCCACAATCCTGGTTTGAGGAAAGGCAGCCAATGAGAGGGGATCTCCATCACCTGTTTGCCTGTGAACCGGCATGCAACAGTATGAGAAGCAACTTCCCCTACTTTGATTTTGAAACCTATGCTCCGGATTTCGAGGCTGAGAGTATCAGGAACGGATGCGGAATGGCAGAACAGGAAAAGTTTGAGCCTGAATATGGAAAGGGTATTGCCGCAAGAGCAGTATTCTATTTTGCTGTCAGATATAAAAAAGTAATTAAAATCGAAGAAAAGATGGATATGCAGATTTTACTGAGATGGCATGCAGAATATCCAGTGACTGTATATGAAAAGCATAGAAACGCTGCCATTCAAGAACTCCAGGGAAACCGCAACCCATTTATTGATTTTCCGGAACATGCTAAGAAAATGTTAGGATAATAAGAGAGCCCGCCTGAAACTCAGGCGGGTTTGTTTTATAATATAAAATAAAAAAGGAGCAATCATGTGCAGCCATTCACAGAAAAAGTTATAAAAATCATTAAAAACATCCCAAGAGGAAAAGTCATGACATACGGGCAAATCGCAAGGCTGGCCGGGAGCCCCCGAGGAGCTAGACAGGTGGTCCGGATCCTTCATACCCAAAGTGAAAAGCATCAGCTTCCGTGGCATCGGGTTGTGAATGGGAAAGGGGAAATTGGGTTTAAAGACGGAGATTTGCATGACATTCAGAGAGAACTATTAGAAAATGAGGGGATACATTTTAATATAAATAAAAGACTTGATTTGCAGGAATTTGCCCACGAATCCTCACAGCAAAAATAAAGAAGCGTGCATTCAATTAGAAGTCACGCTTCTTTATGATCATAAGTACCTATTTTGTCTTTGATGCATATTCCTCAATCATCTCAATTGTTACATACTTTCTAGCAGGTATAATTCCCTGTTTAGAAAGTTCATTGATTTCAGCAGTTACTTCATTTATCTTATCCGCAGAAAAAGGAAGTCCTCGCCTGCATAGATCCAATGCTTGCTCAATATAGTATTCGCGCTGCTGTTCCAGGGCAGCAAATTTCGTTATAATCTTATTCTGCTTTCCTACATGTTCTGAAATTGCTTTATGTACACTCATACTTTCCACCCCTTAAAAAATTCACCTGCTTTTATCATACCATTTTCTAATACCATTTTAAGAATAAATCTTCTTAGTAGCATAATATTTATTTTAGAAAAAATTAGAAATAATAGCCAGTCCTCATAACTTCTGCAGTGGAGAATAAAATAGTTAAGTAAATTAAAAATTGATTCTTTTTCCTCATTATGGAAATAAAGGAAACACACCTTTCTAAGGAGAAAAGGTTAAGAAACAAAAATGGAAGGTGGTTTAATACATATGAAAAAGAGTGTAAAAATAAATATCAGTTTATTGCTGGTATTTATGCTGGCACTTGTTCCTTTTGCTCAGCCTGAATCGCCTCAAGTCCAAGCAACGGAAGAAGGCAGCGAACTTGTACAGCAGTTAAACCAAATGCTTAATAATGATCCAATTCTTCAGGGGGGGCTTGCAGGAGTCAGTATCCGCAATGCAGAAACAGGCGAGCTGGTATACGACCATATCGGGGATATACGTTTAAGACCGGCTTCTAATATGAAGCTTCTGACAGCAGCAGCGGCTCTAGAAACATTGGGAGAAAATTATCAGTTCACAACAGAACTTCTTCATACAGGTTCAATAAAGGGAAAGACACTTCAAGGTGACTTGATCTTAAAAGGAAAAGGAGACCCAACCCTTTTAAAGAAGGATTTTGATTCATTTGCCGTTAAAGTAAAAGAAGCAGGCATTAAAGTTATTCATGGCAGCCTGATCGGTGATGACACGTGGTATGATGATATACGCTATTCCACCGATCTATCATGGAGCGATGAATCATGGTATTATGGCGGACAAGTTTCGGCACTTACAGCCTCCCCCAACGAGGACTATGACGCAGGCACAGTAATTGTAGAGGTTTATCCCGGAGAAAAAGCCGGGCAGGAACCGATTGTAAAAATGGAGCCGGAAACAGATTACATAAAGATCGTCAATAAGGCTAAAACCGTCTCTAAAGACGAAAAGAAGGATATCCATATTGAAAGAGATCACGGTACGAACACAGTTACAATTGAAGGAGAAATTCCAGTTGAAGGCAGCCGTTCAAGGGAATGGATCGCTGTATGGGAGCCTACTGGCTACGCATTGGATCTATTGAAGCGCTCTCTCGCTGAACAAGGCATTAAAATCAAAGGGAAAACAGAAGCTGGCACTGCTCCAGAAGGCGCAAAACTATTTGCTGAGCATAAATCCATGCCTATCAAAGATTTGCTCATACCATTTATGAAATTAAGCAATAACGGCCATGCGGAAACATTAATCAAGGAAATGGGCAAAGCTGTAAAAGGAGAAGGCAGCTGGGAAAAAGGGCTCGAGGTATTAGAAGAACAAGCTGAAGCCCTTGGAATGAATAAGGAAACCCTCGTGCTCCGGGACGGTTCCGGAATCTCACATGTAAACTTAATTCCGGCAAATGAAATCTCAAAACTTCTTTTCGAAGTCCAGGACGAAGAATGGTTCAGCTCCTATTTGAACTCATTGCCGATTGCCGGCAATACAGACCGGATGGTGGGGGGAACTCTTAGAAATCGCATGAAAAACACCAATGCCGACGGAAATGTCAAAGCAAAAACAGGTTCCATCTCAACAGTCAGTTCATTATCAGGATATGTTAAGACGGCCAGCGGGGAAGAACTTATCTTTTCTGTTATTCTGAATAACTTAACTGATGGCGGTCAAGGTAAGGTTATAGAAGACAAAATTGCCACGTTATTAGCCGATCAATAAACAGTATAGAAAAGCTGAAGCCGTCCGCCTACCGGCTTATGACCTCAAGCTTTTAAGAGCCCGAAACTAGACACGCTTAGACCCGGGAGCCGAGACAATTATCTAACTTCAGAATTTGCACATTCTTAACTATTAAGAAAAAGGGCAGGTTACCATTTCGCCGGTTTACCTGCCCTTTTTCTGTCTTATTCTGCTTTTGCTGCCTGTATCTGCAGGTCAATTTTCACTTTATCTCCAACAAGTACTCCGCCTGTTTCTAGGGCTGAATTCCAGGTTAAGCCATAATCGCTTCGTTTGATTGCTCCAGCAGCAGTAAAGCCGACTTTTTCATTACCCCATGGATCTTTGCCTGATCCTTCATATGTCACAGTGAAGGTTTCTGTTTTTGTTGCACCATGAATTGTAAGATCGCCGGTAACATCATATTCATCATCACCCTTGCTTACAATGCTTGTTGATTTAAAGGTCATTTTCGGGTGGTTCTCAACATCAAAGAAGTCCGCAGAACGCAGGTGGTTGTCACGATCTTCATTGCGTGTATCAACACTTGAAAGTGAAACATTGAATGTAATATCAGCAGTTGTTAAATCTGCAGGATCTGCAGTTATTTCTGCATCAAAGCTATTAAAGCTGCCTTTCACGTTTGCGATCATCATATGCTTGATAGAAAAATCCACACTGCTGTGCGCAGGATCAACTGCCCATTTTGTTTTAGCCATATTTTTCTCCTCCAATAGTTCGAATTCATTTGTTTTGAATTCAAGATATTTTAATTCTAGATAAATTATATGCCGGTTTAAGTTTTATGTCAATGATATTTTTTCAAAAGATGGTAAAATGAAGACTACTTAAATTATCAATATCATACATAACCTAAGTCATAATCATTACATTACGGTTTAGTGATGTTTAAAGGGGAACGAACCATGAATCAGCTTGAACAGATTTACAATAATGCTGCAGAGCATACAAAAATAAAAATCCTGGAGGATGCCGACCGCTATCTGGGCAGTAAAGAGTCGATGCCCTCCTATAAGGAATATCTTTCTGAAAGATTTCATTATATCGATCAAATCTGGGTAAATGTATGGCTGAATAAAATCACTGCCAAAATATCCAAGCATGAAAAAAAGAAATATCTAAGTGAAAAAGGGTACGACACCGAAAATGTTGACAGGAAAATAATCAATCACTTATTCCGGACTGAAATGAGGGATTATCAGCCTTTTAACAGTTTGGACTGGCTTAATGACCTCTTTGAAAACAATAATGAAGCATGGGCTGGGCGCTATGAGAATGCACGGGCTCATTATCTGCATAAAGCAGAAGAGGAGCTGCTTCAGCGAAAGAAGTATCGAATCCGCGAAGATATTGAAAAGAATATTGATGAAATTATTGAAAGAGATTATAGCCTTCTTTATCTTCATGTCAGACATATGGCTTCAAAGCAGCTGGTTTCCGATTTTAGAAACAAGATAAGATATCAAAAAGCGGATACCTTTGCTCTGGAGGAAAAGCTTGAAGAGACAGGCAGCTTTGATGCAGGTGATTATACTGTAATGGGGGAATTCCTTGATGAGCTGACAGGAAATATCCATAAAGCATTGTATGGAGGTAAAGGTTACTTTGAATATGAAGCCTATTACTATGTCTATAAGAACCATATATCAGGATATCTGTCCGATTCTCTGCAATCGCTCGTCCTGCAGAACCTTCCGCATCATTTATTCGAGGAATATGAAGACGCTTATCAGAAACCGCTGACCGGTAAGTCGGTGAAGAAGTTAATGGCCCATACCCTTCAGGATCTTGATGAAAGCTTTTTTGAAAGCATTCAGGAGGAATATATTGAAGATCTGCTGAGGCTTGCGGATATACCGTTTGACCCTGAAGTCCATAAAGATCTGCTCGAGAAGGATATTGCTGACAGAGAAAGAAAAATAGCAGAAGAATTGGCTGAGCAGCAGCGGAAGAAAGAAGAAGAGGAACGCATGCTCGAATATATATTCGGGCAGGAATACAGCCCCTCTGTGGAACGGGCCAAAAGGTATGTACTTCATATTGGTGAAACCAATACAGGGAAAACACATCATGCCCTTGAAGGAATGAAATCAGCCCAAAGCGGCATGTATCTGGCACCTTTAAGGCTGTTGGCACTGGAAGTATATGATAAACTGAACCGCGAAGGTATACCCTGTTCTTTGAAAACCGGTGAAGAGGAAAAGGCAGTTGCCGGTTCTGAGCATCTTTCCAGCACGGTTGAAATGTTCTACGAAAAGGACTATTACGACGTCATTGTCATTGATGAAGCCCAAATGATCACGGATAAGGACAGAGGCTTCTCTTGGTATAAAGCCATTACCAAGGCAAATGCAAATGAAGTCCATATCATTGGCAGCCGCAGCGCTAAAAGCATGATGCTCCAGCTTCTTGGCGAAGCAGATATTGAATTGAATGAATACAGCCGGGATATACCTCTTGAAGTCGAAGCAAAGGAATTCAAATTCAGTCATGTACGAAAAGGCGATGCACTCATCTGTTTTTCAAGAAAGAGAGTGCTTGAAACTGCCTCAAGGCTTCAGCAGGAAGGGCACTCAGTAAGCATGATTTATGGAGCGATGCCTCCTGAAACCAGAAAAAAACAAGTCCAGCGTTTTACAAAGGGAGAAACTTCCGTCATCGTATCCACTGATGCCATTGGGATGGGACTCAACCTGCCTATCCGGAGAATTGTTTTTTTGGAAAATGATAAGTTTGACGGAACGAAAAGGAGAACCCTTACTTCACAGGAGGTTAAGCAAATTGCTGGAAGGGCAGGGCGAAAAGGGCTTTATAACATTGGAAAAGTTGCT
Organism: Cytobacillus sp. Bac17; assembly: GCF_024519925.1. Taxonomy (NCBI): domain Bacteria; kingdom Bacillati; phylum Bacillota; class Bacilli; order Caryophanales; family Bacillaceae; genus Cytobacillus; species Cytobacillus sp. Bac17. Next base: position 25,464 of record NZ_JALJRC010000034.1, read on the forward strand.
TTTACAAAAGATATCAAAAGAATGAAGGCCTTGCTTGAAATGGAGGATGCCCCGGTCCACAGCTTTGCCATAGCCCCAACAAATACAGTATTTGAAAGATTCCAAAGGTATTACCGCGATCTCGGATCATTCTTTGAGCTTTGGGATAAGTTTGAGAGCCCCAGAGGAACCAAAAAAGCGGCATTAACAGAGGAGAGAGACCTATATGAAAGGATACGCGGAACAGAAATTGAAGCAAAGCTTGGACTAATGGACCTGTATGGTTTTCTCCATCTGCCATTCTCAAAAAAAGAACATGATCTTGTCCGTCAATGGGAAGAGACCATGTATGCCATTATTGATGGCGAGGAGCTTCCAGAGCCCAGAATTAAGAACCGTAATCTGGAAGAGCTGGAATTGACTTATAAAGCAATAGGCCTGCATTTGCTGTTCCTGTATCGTCTTGAGCAGAGAACAGAAGCGTTATATTGGGAAAGATTAAGGGAAGAAATCAGCGATCATGTTCACGAAAGACTAAAAACCGATATAAAAGAGCTCTCAAGAAAATGCAGAAAGTGCGGCAAAAAACTGCCCTGGGAACACGAATATCAAATCTGTGATGAATGTCATTCTTCACGTTCAAGGAGAAGATATAATTATTATAGAAGGTAATGAATGGATGGGATCAGGATGTTATTTGGCTGTCACGTAAGCATAAGGGAAGGATATTTAGGAGCTGCAAAAGCTGCAAAGGCCATGAATGCTTCTGCCTTTCAGTACTTTCCGAAGAATCCAAGAAGCTTGAGTGTAAAGGATTTTAATCGGGAGGATGCAGCTCTTTGCAGGGCGTTTTGCAAAGAGCATGAAATCTTTTCGATTGCACATACTCCATATCCAACCAGCCTCACACCGCAGCCGGAGAAGCAAGAGCTGACGATTAAGTCTTTGCTGAATGATCTGGAAATTGCCAGTGCCTGTGGCTCGGCAGGAGTGGTTGTACATTTCGGAAACCCAATCAACAAAAAGGATCCGCTTGCAGGATATCATTTAATGATCGAGATGCTTAATCAAATCCTCTCTCACTGGGAAGACCCTTGCTTGATCCTGCTTGAAAACACTGCTGGCCACCCCGGGTCAATGGGTACAACGATGGAGGAGCTTGTTCAGGTTCGGAGCCTGTGTGAACACCGGGATCAGATTGGTTTTTGTCTGGATACTTGCCATGCCTTTGCCAGCAATCTCTGGAATGGAGAAAATCTAAATGATTTTCTTAAAAAAGGGGAAGAGTTGGGCTATTTCAATCATCTTAAAGCCATTCACTTAAATAACTCCAAATATCCTGCAGGCTCAGGTAAAGACAGACATGCCAATATATTTAACAAAGGTCATATTACTGCGAAACAATTTGATCAGGTTGTCAATACCGAACCATTTCAAAGATTGCCATTAATTCTGGAAACACCTTCTGGTGAAGGAATTGAACATCATGAAGAAGTTGAACTTCTAATTAAAAGATGGGGAAAACAGCCATGACTAAAAAAGCCTGCTATTATACAGCAGGCTTTTTAGTCGTGTCAATTAAGGCTTTAATACTACCTTGATGCAGTCGTCCTCATGTCCATTGAAAATTTTGTAGCCATGGCTCGCCTCTTCCAGGTTAATCTTATGAGTAATAATGTCTTTCGGATCAAATTCTTTATTAACAATTTTCTCATAGAGCATTGGCATAAATGGTATGACAGGTGCCTGTCCCATCTTAAGTGTAATGTTTCTGGTGAAGAAGGCACCGAGAGGGAACATATTATAGTTTGCTCCATAGACACCGGTTATTTGGACTGTTCCTGTTTTTCTTACAGCCTTTGTCGCAATTTGAATGGGACCAAGAGTGCCGCCTTGAAGCTTTAATTTTTGCTCTATAAACTCAAGGGGCGACTTTTTCCCGTCCATGCCTACACAATCGATTATTACATCAGCGCCTCCATGGGTAATTTCCTTTAAATGCTCCCCCATATCAGGATATTTGGTGAACTCGAAGACTTCCACTTTGTTTGCTGCCTTTGCGTGATTGATCCGATAATCAAGGTAATCAACTGCAATAACACGCTCCGCGCCTTCCATCCATGCAAACTTCTGCGCCATTAACCCAACAGGGCCACAGCCAAGGACAATTACTGTATCACCCTTTTTAACACCGGCGTTAACAACACTCCAATAGGCAGTCGGAAGTACATCTGACAAAAATAATAGAGATTCATCTTCCAATTCACAGGATTCAGGAACCAGAAACGGCGTATAATTGCCAAAAGGGACTTTTAAATATTCCGCCTGCCCGCCTGGATGATTTCCGAATTTCTCTGTGTATCCAAAGTATCCCCCTGAATCATAATGGGGGTTGGAATTATCACATTGGCTGGTTTGATTCTGCTGACAATAAATGCACTGGCCGCAGGATACATTGAAAGGGATTACGACTCTGTCCCCTTTCTTTACTTTTGTTACATCCGGTCCTGTTTCCTCCACAATGCCCATTGGTTCATGGCCAATAATATAACCCTCTGGAAGAGGCATGTTGCCCTGATATAAATGCAGGTCAGAACCGCAGATCGCTGTGGATGTAATTTTAACGATAATATCATCTTTCTTTTCTAGCTTAGGGTCATCCACATTGGTAACAGCTACACGATTAGGGCCCTGATAGGTGACCGCCTTCATATTCAACACTCCATTAATTAAGATTTTTTAGCAGTATAAAATATCAAAAAAACGATAAAGAAAATTTGGTTTGTTATACTTTTTAAAGATTCATCTTATACAAAGAGGCCATAATATAAGTTTCACTCATCAGCATTTTATTATTCGTTTTACATTTTAAAATGGCCGCAGTCTTAGGAAACAAGCACATTTGAAAGAGGGGATAAACCTTGAAAATAAGCATTTTGGATCAGGCTCCCATTTCATCGGGATATTCACCCAAAGAAGCATTGGAAGCCTCTGTACAGCTGGCACAGTCAGCAGAGAGGCTGGGCTACACAAGATATTGGATTGCAGAACATCATGATTTATCAGGCTTTGCCTGTTCAGCTCCTGAAATCATGTTGAGCTATATCGGTGCTAAAACAAAAAATATACGGATTGGTGCAGGTGCCATATTGCTGCCGCATTATAAACCATACAAAATTGCGGAGTCGTTCAATATGCTTGCTACATTATTTCCTAACAGAGTGGATCTGGGAATCGGAAGGGCACCAGGAGGATCAGCAGAAGCGTCTATGGCACTTTCCGATAATTTCTTGGAAGGTGTCCGCAAAATGCCGGATAAGGTGATGGAACTTCTTCAATTTTTATATAATCATATTCCTGAGGATCACATGTTTGCTAAAATATCCGCTTCACCTCTACCTGCAATTAGCCCGGAACCATGGTTATTGGGAACAAGCAGGAAAAGTGCTTTAATGGCTGCTGAGTCTGGAACTGCTTATGCATTTGGCCAATTCATGAGTGAAAAAGATGGGGACGACATCATAAAACAATATAGGGAAAACTTCATTGAAAGGGGAATTATACAGAAACCAAAAGTCATTTTAACAGTCTCTGCTATATGCGCTGACTCAACACAGGAAGCTAAGGAGCTGGCACTCAGCAGTATGCTTTGGAAGATAAGAGCAGAAAGCAGGGTACGCAATGAGGGGATTCCTTCGATTGAAGAAGCAAAACACTATTTCCGCAGCCTGGATGTGGAGCCATTTAACAATAGAAACCGCGTTATTATTGGAAATCCGAAAGAAGTCTCCGAGCAGCTGAAAGATATGAAGCAGCGGTACCAAGCAGATGAGATTATGATTGTTACCATTGTTCACCGTTATGAGGACCGTTTGCGTTCATATGAATTGATCGCCAAAGAATTGATCAAATAAATATAAAATTAATGAATCTTGCCCTATAAATTTGAATACATATTCATGGAAACCAACTATGAAATTTTTCAAAAGGGGCGGTAAAAATGGCAAGCTGCACACATCAGGCAGAAGTGAACGTTCCAATAACGGCAATATGGAATTTTGTCAGTAATATTGGAAACTGGGCTCCCTTAGTACCCGGCTATATTACACATGAGGTACTAAGTGAAAAAGAGTCTACCTGGAGCTTTAAAAGCGATATGGGGATCATTAAGAAAAAAATCGAATTGAAGGTGGATATAACAAGCTGGCAGGAACCAACCAAGGTAACCTTTCAATTAACAGGGCTTAATGAGAAATTTACCGGCGATGGGTATTTTCTTGCTTCCAAAGGAAGGAATAATACTAACTTGATGACAGGCGCTCTTCAAATTACCGCTGAGGGTATGATGGCTAAAGTGGCCAATTCATTGCTTAATACATCTCTTCCGGAAATTACTGCTGAGCTTACAGAAGCTGTTGCTTTGAAGCTGGAACAGAATTATAAAGAGCATGCAGGCGTATAGTTTTAAGTGCAATGCAAAGAACTCATTAACTTGAGTTCTTTTTTCCTTATTTCGTATATCGATTGGCATAGCTGGATGCAACGAATGCTTCCGGCTTAATTTTTGGCTCGAGACCGATCGATTCTATTCTCGATACCATTTCACTTACAAATTCCCTGGTCTTATTCCTTTTCCCAGAACCGATATCCATATGTCCTTCCATGGAGAAGGAACCGCCTTTATAAAGAAATGGAAGTACGATATCAAACATTTTATCTTTGCATTCCTCAGTAAATAAAGAGACGACTTCTTCCGTCAGCGAGGTTTCAAATGAGATTCTCTCATGCAGATGCACCATTTTCCTTGGAATGATGGTTTTCCTAATACATGCCCAGGCGCCCTTCCGTTCATTTTGAATAACTATTCCGGTTATGAACACTGTTCGATTGCAATGAACCTGTGAATCAGTCCCAATCATTAAACGGAAGTTCCCATCAGGATTTCGCCTCATAAAAAGTAAAATACGATCGAATACCTGCTCAAACGTCAAATTGCGCTCCTGGAGATTTTGAAATTTATATTCAGCACTCACTTATTATCACCACATTAAGTAATTTGTCTGGGAGTAACACTCTTCCACAACCTTTAACTTAAGATGTTAGACTTTTACTACCATTATATTGAGAGGCTCCGAACAAGTTGTTTATTTTTTGAAAAAATTATACTTAGCATTGTTTAAAGGCTGGATGAATGGGAATGCGCAGATTGATAAAAACTATGGGCAAAGGAGGATCACATATGAATAAAACATTAATTTTTGTACTTAAATTTGTATCAAGCATGATTGCTTTTGCCATAGCACTTGATTTATTTTTCGATGCAGCATTTGCCGATATTGTTTCTTTCAGCCTGCTGGTAACGGTTATGTCATATATGCTTGGTGATCGGATTATTCTCCCCCGCCTGGGAAACCGGAATGCCCTCATTGCTGACTTTTTCCTGGTTTATGCATCTGTATGGGTTTTTGGGAGTGTATTGCTTAACAGTTACTTGCAAATAGCGTGGGGAAGTGTCATTGCAGCAGGAATTATCACTCTTTCCGAAGTCTTTGTGCACCGCTATCTGCAGAAAGGGGCCGATGTCAGCCAGGAGGAAAATCGCAAAGAAGCGGCCTTGAATCCGCGTCTGGCGTATGGAATGGAAATGGCCGAAGAAAAAGAGCCAACAAGGGACTGGGATTGACTGAATAATAAGCAACTAAACCCAATGCAGACTTATCCGTCGGTATTGGGTTTTTTAAAACAGAATAAGAATACCTTGCTATTTTGCCATCAAACATCCAATATTAATAAGGGTGAAATTTCTTTAAAACTTCACCTGAGCCTCTAATAAAGAAAGTGAAGAAAGCAGGGAATTATTTGCAGGATTTTTTAACACTGGGTATTTCAAAAAAACTAACAAATATATTGCTGAGCCATGGCATTGGAAAACCAACTCCTATTCAGGAGCAGGCAATACCCGCCGTGATGGAGGGCAGGGATATTATTGCACAGGCACAGACTGGAACTGGCAAAACATTTGCCTTTATTCTGCCGATTCTTGAGAAGCTTGACCCGGATGCTGTCCATATTCAAGCTCTCATTGTGACACCGACAAGAGAATTAGCTCTGCAGATTACAGATGAAGTTCAAAAACTGACTGCAGGCGATGATGATTTAGAGGTATTAGCCGTTTATGGGGGCCAAGATGTGGACAAGCAGCTTAATAAGCTTAAGAAAAAGGTTCAAATTGTCGTTGGTACGCCTGGCCGGCTTCTCGATCATATTAAGAGGAAAACAATTGATTTATCACAAGCAGATTTTTTAGTATTGGATGAAGCCGATCAAATGCTCCATATTGGCTTTTTGGATGAAGTGGAAGATATTATTAAAGAAACACCAGGCAAAAGGCAGACCATGTTATTTTCTGCAACGATTCCAGCAGAGATCAGGAATCTGGCAAGGAAACATATGAAAGAACCAGAGTATATGCAAATCGAAAAAACACAAGGGCCAGCACAATCAGTCAAGCAAATCGCCATACATACGATCGACCGTGCCAAGCAGGCCACACTCATGCAATTAATTCAAACTCATAGACCTTATTTAGCCGTCATCTTTTGCCGGACCAAACGCAGGGTCAGCAAGCTTAATGACGTACTAAAATCAAATGGCTTCCAATGTGATGAGCTTCACGGAGATTTGTCTCAGTCCAAACGGGAACAAGTGATGAAACGATTCAGGGATGCCGAATTACAGCTATTAGTAGCAACTGATGTAGCAGCAAGGGGACTTGATGTGGAAGGTGTCACACATGTATTTAATTATGATATTCCACTGGATCCGGAAAGCTATGTTCACCGAATCGGAAGAACGGGAAGGGCTGGCATGAAGGGGATGGCAATCACTTTTTATTCATCCGCAGACAAACCGCTTCTTGAAGCAATTGAAAAAGGACTGAACATTACGATCTCCAAGCAGAACCTTGGCAATAGCCAGGAAAGGCAAAAGCCTTCCAGGTCATCAGAAAAAAACTCTCAAGTGCAAAAAATCCCAGCTTCATCCGGAAGAAAGAAAAATGATAATCGGGAAGATGCAGACAGAAAAAAGACTGAAGGCAAAACCTCCCCAGCAAAGGGCAGAAAAGGGCAAAGGAAAAACTCAAAACCATTGAATTCAGCTGGTCATGTAAACCGCAGTAAATCACCATCAAAAAAGAAGACTTCAGCGCCTAAATCTGTGAGTAATAGGTCAAAAAGACGCGGAAGGTAACCATAATTAAAGGAGTAGCGAAATGTTAAAAGAACGGATTGAAAACCATCTCAAGGAACCAGGAAACGAAATATACAAAGAAGAAAAAGAATTTGCTGAAAAGCATCAGCTATTATCAAATGCTGAATCTTTAATAGTCAAAAATCCTGAAACCCGCTTTGCAAATGCTTATATAGAGAGAGGAAACAAGGAAACAGAAGAAGTCCTCTCACAGGAGACACCCGAATTTCTAAACCAGCCTATTGATTATTTTGTGAAAAATATTAAAGAGTTTATGTACCTTGAGTCTGAATGGTTTGGGATTATTGGTGCAGACGCCATCTCTTTTGAATTCGATGATCTGTTCCGAACCTATGATGTCATGCTTGGACTTAAATTGCCTAAAAAGAAAGCAGAAACAATAAGGTCATATTTAAAAAGAACATTACAAGGTGATTCAGCAACATTTGACCTAATGTTTAACCAGCAAGATGGGTTATGGGAACTCAATTTTGCTTTGGATGACTTGGAGGGCTTTAAAGAAGACATGACCATAAACGATGCTTACATTCTAATTTACAGATATCTATTCTTACTGGCAGAAACGATTGAGGAAGTCAACTAAAAAAGCAGTTCAATCGAACTGCTTTTTTTTATTTATTTTTTTTACCATCCCATGGATATTTCTATTTAAAAATCTGCATGATAAAGATTGTTATTAAAAAAGGAGGAATCGAAATGGAAAATCAGCCTAACCAGATGCATCAAAATATGCATACAGGAAATATACCCCAGCAGCTCAACCATGGAGCACATGAAGTTCTTGATGTTCAAGAGGTTTTATCAGGTACAGTCGGCACCTTAAACACATACTCATTATTGCGGCAGCACGTACAAGATCAGGAACTGGCAGGTATAATGGACCGCCAATATCAATTTGTGCAAGAGGAATACAATACTACACTGGAATGCTTCCAGACAGGTAAAGATCCTTCTAAACCAACACAGAGCTATAAAATGAACCAGGATAATGATTTTATTTATGGCTTAAAGCCTTCTCAGCCAAAAAAGCCAATCCAATCTGTCTCCGAAATGAATGAAGAAACAGTTTCCGGCTGCCTTCTGGGAGCATTAAAATCGGCCGCTTCCATGAAAACAATGGCTGCACTCGAAACAACAAATCCAGTTGTCCGGAGAGTACTGGCTGATTCTGTCCCAAATTGCATTGAGATGGCTTATGAACTTTCGATTTATCAAAACAAACATCATTATTACCAGGTACCTCAGTTTACACAGCAGGATATGCAGCAAATGTTAAATGCATATGCTCCTGCACAGGGGCAAATGCCAAATGCTGCTCAAGGGCAAATGCCAAATTCTAATATTCCTCATTAAAAGAGAGCCCCTTGGTAATATGCCAAGGGGCTCTTGCATTCTTTTGCATATGTGGTTATTTAAAGGTCTCATTCGATAATGGAGAGCCAGCAGCTGTATGCTGATTCATCCAATCAAGAGACACTCTGGAAACCGCCTGCCAATCCGGAATCTTATCTTTATATTTCTCAACCCAGCTCATTGCGAATTGGGAATCAATGCCTTTTTCCTCACATTGACTTAAGAAATCCAGTACGGCTAATTGATTGAATTGATCCCAGCCTCTGCATATATTCTGCCAAATCTGCTCAATTGAAGCTTGGATGGGTGAATCGATATCTGTTTTGCCGTGTTGATTCATACAAAACTCTCCTTTTAATTTAATATCAATTTCATGATGTCCTAAGGAATTAGAAGTCATGTGTAAGGCAAAATAATCCTATAAAATAAAAAAATTTTTAGGGAAACATAAAAATTATAGCCTGTTTATAGGATCTCATCTTAATTTTTTCTGCAAACCATGACATTTATCATGGTTTGGACATGACACTCATGTCTACAAAACCTTCTGAAAACCCTTTATCATAAAGTTAACGTCATGAAGAAGGGAATTAAAAAATGACTTCTAAACAAAAACAACTCAACTTAAAAAAACAAATGGCACCCTATGAAAAATCCGATTTAACACGCAGCATCATGCAGCTGGTCAATACTCTGGGACCTTTTTTCCTGCTATGGTTCCTTGCTTATAAGAGCCTGAGCTTTTCTTACCTGCTGACGCTTGGCATATCTGTCATTGCAGCTGGCTTCCTGGTCAGGATCTTCATCATTTTCCATGATTGCTGCCACCATTCCTTTTTCAAAAATCGCAAAGCAAACAAAATTGTTGGCACATTCACAGGGATACTTACCATTTTCCCTTATCACCAATGGCAGCATGACCACAATGTTCACCATGCAACAAGCGGTAATCTGGACAAGCGTGGTACAGGAGATATCTGGACACTGACAGTGAAAGAATACCAGGATGCGGCTTGGTCGACACGCGCAGCCTATCGCATCTACCGCAATCCGTTCGTCATGTTAGGTTTAGGCCCGATTTATGTATTTTTGTTAAAAAATCGATTTAACAGAAAAGGGGCAAGAAAGAATGAACGCATCAATACTTATCTTACAAACGCAGCCATCGCTGGTTTGTATGCGTTCATGTGCTGGGCCATCGGATGGGAAGCATTCCTGATGGTGCAGGGACCTATCTTTTTAATTTCCGGAGCAGCGGGGATTTGGCTTTTCTATGTACAGCATACATTTGAAGACTCCTATTTTGAAGAAGATGATAAGTGGGAGTATGTAAAAGCGGCAGTAGAAGGAAGCTCCTTTTACAAGCTTCCAAAAGTACTTCAGTGGCTAACCGGGAACATCGGGTTCCATCATATTCATCACTTAAGCCCGCGCGTGCCTAACTATAATCTCGAAAGCGCACATTATAATACAGCTGAGCTTCAGAATGTACCGACGATTACTTTTTCGACCAGTCTAAAGTCACTTCGATTCCGCTTATGGGATGAAGATGCCCAGGACTTCACTGGATATGGAGCAGCCAGGCAGTCTGCCCTCAGCAAAAAACAGAGCAGAGCGAAAACGGCATCTGTGAAGCCATAAACTAAGTCTATAATCTACTGAAGAACAGCTCCTTTGTGATATGATAACAAAGGAGCTGTTTCATTATTTTACGAATAAAAAAGAGGGTACCTCACATGTTTAAAAAGTATTTCACCACATTGAAAAGTTCAGGCATTTCTCCTTATATATGGAGTGTATTCAGCATTTTGCCGTTTTATTTCATCTTCAGGTCCACCTCTAAAATCGCCATAGCCGTAGGCATTATCCTGACCATTTTATTTTTTATATCATTGCGTTTTGCCTTTATATCGCGGAAGTGGCCTGTCTATCTATGGACTGGCATCTTAATCAGCATATCGATTACGATGACCATTCTGTTTTCGTTTATTTATTTTGCTTTTTATATTGCTTATTACAATGGCCATATCAAAAACAGGATTGCATTTTTAACGTTATATGTCATCCATCTTGTTGCAACCACCATCTCAATAAACATTAATTTTGTCACACAGAAGCCATTATTTCTCGAGCAGATACCTTTTATCATTATCATCTGGATCAGTGTGATTTTGCTTCCTTTTAACATTCACAATAAGAAAAAGCAGGAAATGCTTGAAGAACAGCTCGAAGATGCCAACAAAAGGATTGCGGAGCTTGTCAAACAGGAAGAAAGGCAGCGGATTGCCCGAGATCTTCATGATACACTCGGACAAAAATTGTCTCTGATCGGGTTAAAAAGCGATCTGGCCCGTAAGCTTATCAGCAAGGATCCTGACCAGGCAAAGGAAGAACTTATAGACGTTCAGCAAACGGCCAGAACAGCATTAAACGAAGTAAGAAAAATGGTTTCCCAGATGAGAGGAATCAGGCTGAAGGAAGAAATTATACTTGTTAAGCAAATCTTAAAGGCAGCCTCAATCGAATTCATCGGGGAAGAAGATATCAAATTAAAGAACGTGTCGCTATTCCTTGAGAATATTCTAAGCATGTGCATGAAAGAAGCTGTGACAAATGTAGTAAAACACAGTAATGCTACAGAATGCCGCATCAGCATTGAACAAACCTGGAATGAAGTTAGCATTACTGTCCAGGATAACGGGGTCGGCATGAATCCCGCAACAGATGTCGGCAAGGGGTCAGGACTGCTTGGATTAGGAGAGCGGCTCGACTTTGTCAATGGAAGTCTTGATATCGAATCTGAAAATGGAACAACGATTACAATGAAGGTGCCAACAGTCGTAAAAGAAACAAATAAGGAGGAAAAGGCATGATTAAAATCGTCATAGCTGAAGACCAGCGGATGGTGCTTGGTGCTTTAGGATCCCTGTTAAATCTCGAAGACGATATGGAGGTCATTGGCAAAGCATCGAATGGCAAGGAAGCCATATCTCTTGTCCAAACGCTCAAACCGGATGTATGCATCATGGATATTGAAATGCCGGAAAAGAGCGGCTTGGAGGCGGCGGAAGAATTGAAGGGCATAGGCTGCAAAGTTATTATTCTGACAACCTTTGCAAGGTCAGGGTATTTTCAGCGTGCCCTTAAGGCCGGTGTAAGGGGGTACTTATTAAAAGACAGCCCAAGTGAAGAGCTCGCCAGCTCAATCAGAAACGTCGTAGAAGGAAAGCGCATCTATGCACCTGAATTAATGGATGATGTATATGGAGAAGAAAACCCGCTGACCGACCGTGAAAAAGAGGTGCTTGAGCTGATTGCCGACGGCAAAAACACCAGAGAAATTGCCGACCAGCTCAGCATTAAAACAGGAACCGTCCGTAACTATATCTCTGCTATTCTAGACAAGCTCGAAGTTACGAACAGGATTGAAGCCATTACCCAGTCCAAAGAGAAGGGCTGGTTTAAATAAAAGTGTTTCTTGCATAAAAGGGCAGCAGCCAATTGGCTTAGCTGTCCTTTTTCATTTTCTTTAATTCTTCCATAACGACGAAGGCCAAATCATCATTTCCGAACATTGAGAGAACACCAAGCAATGTCTCATCAGGCACATCGCCCGCTTCTTCTTTTGGAACTGTCAGCTCCAGCGCTTCCTGCAGTGAATTATTTTTGCTTTGATCAGGATATGCCTTTAAATAGATTTCCTCGGGATCTAAATTGTGATTAATGCACCACTGGGCAAAAACGAGAATCATCATTTTTTCTTCGCCCTGATAGTTTTGAATAATTCTTTCTTCTAGCTCTTTGCTGTTCATCTTCATAAATCTCCTTATGTATTTATATATTGATTATAGATTTAAATCCATGATTTTTCATCTAAATTGCCATTTCTTTTGCAAATAGAATTTTCAGTAATTCGAATTAATTCTAAATTTATTGTTAATTCATATTGACAATTAAATAGGAGAATATCATAATATTAGAAAAACTTATAAAAACTTTAACAGATAACTGCACTACTGCCTTGAAGTAGAAAAGAGCGAAAGGCAACCTTTTCAAAAACAGCATATGAGTCTTAATATAATGACTATAAGCAGCTGTTGAACATCCATATTGGTTGTTGCCGGGAAGCAAGCCCTTTCGTCCACGCTCGGAGGATGACTGGGCGTTTTTATTTATCCTCTATTAAGAGCAGCAGGAAAAGCAGGCATGAGGTTTTTAAATCATCTACAGATAGGGAGTTTTGACAATGAATGAATTTAAAATTGAAATCAATCGCACACCTGAGAAAAAACAAAAACCTGCATTTGATAACCTGGAGTTTGGCAAAAATTTTACCGATCATATGTTTGAAATGGATTATACTGCCGGCAGGGGATGGCATGATCCAAGAATTGTACCTTATCAGCCGCTTTCACTTGATCCCGCTGCAATGATTTTCCATTATGGGCAAAGTGTCTTCGAAGGGTTAAAAGCATATCTTACAATCGATAATGAGGTATTGCTGTTCAGGCCAGAAAAGAATATGGAGAGATTGAATAAATCCAACTCCAGATTATGCATTCCTGAAATTGATGAAGAGCTTGCTCTTTATGCCTTAAAAGAATTAATATCACTCGATCGTGACTGGATTCCCAATGTTGAAGGAACTTCACTGTACATCCGTCCATTTGTCATTTCAACTGAGCCATACCTTGGAGTGGCACCATCAAAGAAATACAAATTCATCATTATTCTTTCTCCAGTAGGCGCCTACTATAAGGAAGGCATCAACCCTGTTAAAATTGCTGTTCAAAACGAATATGTCCGTGCCGTAAAAGGGGGAACAGGCACCGCTAAAACCGGAGGAAACTATGCAGCGAGTCTGAAAGCACAGGAGCTTGCCAGCTTAACTGGATATTCACAGGTTCTATGGCTGGACGGAAAAGAAAATAAATATATTGAAGAAGTGGGAAGCATGAACATTTTCTTCAAAATTAACGGTGAAGTTGTAACACCTGAGCTTAATGGAAGCATCCTAGAAGGAATCACCAGAAACTCTGTACTCGAGTTGCTGAAATACTGGAATATCCCAGTGGCAGAGCGCAGAATCTCCATTGAAGAAATCTACCAGGCACATGCGGATGGACAGCTTGAAGAAGCATTTGGAACTGGCACTGCTGCTGTTATCTCTCCAATTGGCGAATTTTTCTGGGACAATAAGAAAATTGAAATCAGCGGCGGGATCACCGGCGAATTATCTAAGAAAATCTATGATACTTTGACAGGCATCCAAAAAGGAACCGCGCCAGACCCGTTTGGATGGAGTGTAAAAGTGGAAAAAAAAGAGGCAGCAGGCATTAAGTAATCCTCAATGCAGGCAAGGATCGGCACATAAAGCCGATCCTATTTTTATTTTAGGCATGAAAATCTGCTAAAACGGGAAAATATAGAAAGAACCTACTATAGAGAGGAGATAAAAAATGGACAAGATAGAAGTTGGAGAAGTATTTACAATCAGTGATGAAAATGATCAGGAAATGGAAGTGGAGGTCCTCGCTTCTGCAGAGGTGGATGGCCATCAATATGCTGCTGTCAGCTTCGTAGAAGATCTTGAAGAAGACACAGAAGAAGATATCGACGTGTTCTTCTTAAAACTGGATGAAGACGGCGACTTTACCCCCATTGAAAGCGACGAAGAATTTAACAAGGTCTCTGCTGTATTCGAGGAAATGATAAACGAGGAATAGAAGAGAAGGAATGATTCCTTCTCTTTTTTTACATAGGAAAAGGCATAAGCTCCTATTCTTCAGATAACGTAATTTCCCCAATAGTAATGGGCAAATATCACAAAAGGAATGAAACAGCAGGTGATCCAATGAAAATATTATGCATCGATGGCGGTGGAATACGCGGTGTCTTTGCTGTCAGCATTTTAAAAGCTCTCGAAGAGGAACTGAATCTGCAAGCCGGCGACTATTTTGATATGATTGCTGGCACAAGCACCGGATCTATAATTGCCGCTTCACTGATCCTGAAGAAAGATATGAGCGAGGTCTTGAAAGGATACGAGTCATTCGGGAAAAAAATATTTGTAAAACAGGCAAAGGTTGGCCTCTTTAAAAGTGTATACAGTGATAAGTACCTGCGGCGTTTTATCCGCAAAGCTTTTGGTGAAACAGAGCTTTCCGATATTAAAAAGCCGCTTTTAATTCCTGCTGTCGATGTGACCCATGGCAAGCCATTTATCCACCGTTCCAATTACGGCAGTACTGGAAATGAAAGTTTATCAATGAAGCTTTGGGACGCAGTACTATCCTCCTGTTCAGCACCTGTATATTTCCCTCCTAATAACATCAGCAACAGTTATTTATCGATAGACGGAGGGCTTTGGGCGAATAATCCATCACTCGTCTGCATTACGGAGGCTATGCATCACTTCAAGGAGGAGCTGCAAAAAATAAAAATCCTTTCCCTTGGAACCGGTCTTCAAAAAATTGACTTTACGATTGACAATAATAAATACTGGGGTGTAAAACATTGGCTGCCTTTCCAGCTCCCGTCCATGAAAGTGACGCCGAAGCTTTTGGACCTGGCCCTTCATTTATCCTCCGAATCTGTTACCTACCATTGCAAGCATCTGCTCGGAGAAAATTACTTGCGCATAAATGAAGAACTGGGGGAAGAAATGCCATTTGATGAAATAAAGTTTGTGGAGGAATTGGTTATGCTTGGAGAGAAGGTCTATCAGGACCGGCGGGAGGAAATAAAAAAGTTTATACTATCGTGATTTGAAATAAGAAAAAAGAGCATGGGTGCTGCCCATGCTCTTTTTTCTTATTTGGTATTTTTCAAGGAATAATACTTCACGGGTTCTTCTGTATTTTGGAGAGCTTCAGCAATCGTTCCCATAAGGCTGTATGGTCCTTTGGCGTCATGGCCCACTTCCCAGATCATCATTCCGCCGAATCCGTGATTGAGAGCCAGGGCTGTTTTCTTTTTCATCGTTTTGGCACCATTATAGTAGTAGTCGGTGCCATTTAGGCTGATCTTATCCTTTTCTGCGTTTTCAGGGTTATCGTTTATGACTGCATTATATGATACCGGCTTAATAGCAGGATCTGCTGGCTGAGCATAAAGCGGAACCCCCAGAACCAGCTTATCTTTTGGAATACCCTGTGAATCAAATAATTGTCCCCAATAGTTTGCTATATTCTCTGTAAAGGAGTACGGAGAAAGATTGCGAGCATTGTAACCGCCATCCCACTGGCCATCATAAGCCATAATATTTACATAATCAACCTTCATGAACATAGAAGGCTCATATACGACATAGCCCGTCTCTGTCCCGGTTACACTATGAATTTTGGCATGGACCGCAACAGACAGCACTTTGCCGTTTGCATGAAGCATTTCGCTAAGCTTATGGATAAAGACTGCCAGGTATTTTGCATCCTCTTTAGAACGCGGATGCTCAAAATCAATGTCAATGCCATCAAGGTTTTCGTTTTGAGCCAGTCCCGCCAGTTCTTTTACCAGCCTATCTCTCGAGGATTCATCAGCTATGGCTTGTTTAAAATAATCATAAGATTCCCCGCCATTGATATGAAACCATCCCCCTACGGCAAGTATAGCCTTTACATCTTGCCGGTGTGCATTTCTTACCACACTTCTCAGATTTTTCAGGGCTGAATCACCATTTAAAGAAATGCTGCCGTCCTTCTCAGGATGAGCGAAAGAAAATAGGATATGTGTCAGATTTGAATAATCGATCGATTTTGGATCACGGTAATCCTGGATATAACCCATCAGCACTTTTTCGGGAATCTCCGAAAGCTCCGGGATTCCTTTTTTGACCAGAAGTTTGCTGGATTGTGAAACCGGCACAGACTGTTTTAAAGGCTGGCCTTGATCGGTGATGTTTGTATAGTAAATGCCTGCAGCAAAACCGCTGGAAAATATAAAAACAATCAATATCAGCATTTGGTGTATTCTTTTCACAAATAGTAAACCTCCATCATTCAATCCTTTAAAAGTGTATCAAAAAAGAGAACAAGGAGGGGGTGGTAATTTATTGCTTGCATTCCATTCTTAAATAAACCAATAAACTTTCAATAAAATATGATTCTCATCACATCCCAAACTTTTCCCCCATGGTACATTCCTTATAAGCAATTTATACAGCCTGGAAAAAGAGGAGGAAATGTACAGTGAGCGAATTGATTAATAACCGTGAACATCAGGACCATCACAGCAGTCCTGCTCAGGACAATAATGGCGAAACCGCTCTTCCCAAGCCGGAAGAACAGCCCGGACACCCCATACATACATTTATCCGGGAGAATAAGGCAATTGATAAGCATCTGAGGGAAAAGGTAAAAGTCCATCTCGAAGCGTTCATCCAGGAGGATAACGGGGAAAATGCATATAAACTATTGGAAGACTGCATCCTGCTGCTTGATCTTGATAAGCATTACAGCCGGAAGGAAAATCTGCTTTTCCCATACTTGGAGAAGTACGGAATCTATGGACCAACAAATAATATGTGGAGCATCGATGACTATATCAGGGATGGAATCAAGGATGCCAAAAACCTGCTCGAGGATTACGATGGGGACAAGCAAAAGGTCACCAATGCCGTGCGTTTCATTTTCAATGAAATAAGCGCTATGATTTACAGGGAGGAAAATATCCTTTTCCCTATGGCCTTAAAGAATCTTACAGAAGATGAATGGGTTAAGATTGCCCATGAGAGCGATGAGATTGGCTTCTGCCTGACCGGCCCGCAAGGAGAATGGAAGCCCGAACGCAAAGGGATTGCTGGGAAAGCAATATCAGAAGGCTATATCAAAATGGAAACTGGCATTTTATCATTGAAACAGCTGGAGCTATTATTCAATCATTTGCCTGTTGATATCACATTTATTGATCATGAAGACGTAGTCCGCTATTTCTCTCACGGAAAGGAAAGAATCTTTGCCAGAACCAAAGCCGTGATAGGGCGAACCGTGCAGAATTGCCATCCTCCCCGCAGTGTCCATGCTGTGGAAGAATTGCTGAAGGATCTTAAGGCAGGCCGAAAGGACTCTGAAGATTTCTGGATAAAATTTAAAGATAAATATGTTTATATCCGTTATTTTGCTGTAAGGGATGAAAACGGAAGCTATGCAGGAACCCTGGAATTCACACAGAATATCAATCCAATCCAGGAAATCGAGGGAGAAAAAAGAATTCTTTTATAATCATAAAAAAGCTAAGAGCGTCCACTCTTAGCTTTCAGACTGTCGACAAACTCGATGAAAATCGTGCTTGTCTGCAGTCTTTTTTATTTTAAAATAGAAGTAATACAATG
>NZ_JALJRC010000035.1:0-43188 GCF_024519925.1 Cytobacillus sp. Bac17
TTGAAAACTAAACATCTTTAAACTTTTGGAGTTGACATATTACCGCAGGTCTTTAGCTAATAAGAAATTCAAGAATAAAAGCGTTTATCTTCTTACGATCACTACAATCGTTAGTAATAAAAAATAGTTTTAAAAAGTATTCATTTACATCTGTCTTTCTTCCATTTATAGGGTTTACTTGACCAATTATATAAAAGAGCGAATAAAAATATCATAAAAGATATCCCTATATTATCAACCCACTTAACCTCTTTGTTGACAATTAACTGCCAAATTATTGTTGCTACAAAAAATAGTAACGGATATCTAATGCTTTTCTTAAACAAATTGCCACCACTTTCAATTCCCTCTAGTATTAAATTGCCCCGATTGTTAATTAAGCGGTTTGTTTGTTGTACATTTATTTAAGCAGAGTTTTTAAGACTACTTCTATGTCATTTACTAAATTGTTTTTTGTAATATCATATATAGTTCCAGCACCCCCGCCATAGTAATACCACAACTGAATGATGTCTGCATATTCATCATCTTCTACTGTGTCATCATCAAAATCTATTACGATTTGAGAACGATATTCTTTTTCCAGACACTTTTCGGAACTCAATTCTTTTAATTCATCTCCATCAATGTCTCGGCACACCCAGATTCTTAGGTTTTGTTTTCCTTGGTTTTCATATGAATTTGCATATTTTCTTTGAAGAGCTTTACCCCATTGTTCTGCTAATCTTTCTAGTTCGATTACGCTTCTTTTTAACTCCTCATTTACCCTAACTTCTGGAACATTTACGTACCTTCCGTCTTCCGCTTCTTGTTTGTTTATCTTAAAAAACTGTCTTATTTTATCAAGCAAGTTTTCTCCCCCACCGTTAGAGAATTATTTTTAGATTATTCAACAAACCTGCCCATTTTGTTAAAAAGCAGTATTTCACAAAATAATTCAATATATAATCTTCACTTAATTGGCATTACATCTAGTGGCAGAACGCCATCCTGAATCCAATTTTCAATTATTCCATTGAAGTAATCAGGATTAGCTAATGAGATTCCGTGACCAGCATTAGGTATGATTATTCCTTCACAATTAGAATTATGTAAAACAATGTCTGCTGCTGATTTTTTCATTATTGCCTTTTCTCTTTCACCAACAGTCACTAATATTTTACACTCCGCTTTTTCGAAGCCTCTTGGTATCTCAAAAGACATGTTCTCTTCCAATATCCTAATAAGTGTACCTGATTTCATTAAAGAACTTTCTTTATAATAGGTTTCAAAATATTCTTCATCGAGATAAAGTGCTTTAGCTTGAAGTTTTGAAAATAATTTATTCTTAATGAGTGGAAATGTTAATTTAATTGAAGGAGCAATCATTGTTTTTATATATGGAGAAGGCCTAACTAACGCACTATTTATGATTGCATAATTAACCATATTGGGTTTCATACTCAGCATCTGAACTATAACTTGTGCTCCCAAAGAGAATCCGATGACAATTACCTCTTTTTCAAAAGCCTTTTTTTCTATTATTTCAATAACCCTCTCAGCACTATATTTAATTGTAAAATTCCCTATATTATCATCGTTGCTTTTCCCTTGTTCTGGTAAGTCTATTGCAAGACAATGATAATGACTAAAGTGTTTAATCTGTTTATTCCACATCCAACTACTTACACCACCTCCATGCAAAAAGACCATTAATGAGGCATTTTTATCTCCATACTCGTGATAATATAGACTCAAAACGTATCCACCTCTCTAAATGAATATTGCTCATCCTGCTCTCTTAATTTGAAGAAGAAAAAAGCTGCTCGATTAGCAGCTGATCTTGAACATAAGCCCACTTCTCAATTACACTAATATAGGAATCAATAAACTAATTGCAAAGAAGATATATGCTATCTGGATGATGGTATACATTGTAAGTTCATAGGATGAAAGTTTCCTTTGTTTTTTGGTTTTTCCAAAAGCCGAAGGTAGATAGAAGAACTAATAATAAGTATTACAATGGAAATTGCACGTTAAATTTCTGCATAAATTATCAAGACCCAGCAACTCCTTTTTATACACCTTCAGTGAGTAGCAATAGTCCATTCATTTGGATTCACTAATGCTCTGTTTGTTTAAGTAGACACATATTTTACATCCAAATTATAACATTATTCTTCTGCTAAACTGCCCCGTTTGACATGAAGAAAGCTGACTTAGAGAATGGCAGCCTTATAAAGGATTTTTGTGATAAATAGAGAATTACCCTTCTTATAGAAAAAATTTAAGAACCTTGACTCCTAATTTTCCCTTCATGTCATTGACCATTTCGATTTTGTTCTTTTCATCTCTTTGTTAAGATTTTTTTATAAATAACCAATGTTAGCCTTCCACTACTCCCCCAAGGTCTGTCCCATATAAAACTCTATGTTTACACTTTTTTGAAAATCAGTATAGTTACTATATTTATAAGTTGTATAAATTGGCAAAAGAGGTGAAGCCCGATGAAATTAAGGGAGCACAGTAGCTTTGTTCGTTTTTGGATTGCCTCAACAACTTCAAGCTTTGGCACATATATTACAACTCTGGTTCTTCAGGTATTAGTAGTTGGTAATATGGGAGGCAGTGCTGTTGATGTTGGCTGGGTTTCAGCATCTAGATGGCTTCCGTATGTACTGTTGGGATTAATAGCGGGGGTTTTGGTTGATCGCTTTCACCGAAAGACTGTATTGGCGGTAACAGATATGGGGCGCAGCATTATACTTGCCTTCATTTGCTTAATGTCTATCACAGGAGTAATCAGTATTGGCTGGCTAATGTTCCTGCTGGTGCTCTTTGGTGCTTTGTCTCTTTTTAATGATACTGCCTACCAGTCCTTTGTGCCACAAATCGTCCCTCGTCATTTATTAACACGTGCAAATGCACGGTTAGAACAAAGCTCAGCTGTCGCGGAAACGAGCGGTCCAGCCATTGGAGGTGGACTCGTCTCATTGATCGGTGCACCATTTGCCCTTCTTTTTGATGCCTTATCGTATTTGTTTTCAGGTGTATTAATGGCATCGATTAAACACCAGCCCTCAAAAAAAGTGAAGACTGGACCACTTGGTCAGCAAATCAAGGAAGGTTTGCGATGGGTCTATCAACACCAATACCTTCGTACACTCGCTTTAAACACGCACGCCTGGTTTCTCTTTCATAGCATGACCATGACGACCCTAGTATCCATTTTTTTAATTGAGCTTGGCTTCGATGCCTCACTCCTTGGGTATGTCCTCGCCGCTGCAGGTGTTGGTGCTGTCGCAGGAACCTCTTTATCTCCTCAAGCCGGCGTGCGCTTTGGCGTCGGACGTGCAATTGCTTTTTCTCGAATTCTCTATGCTCCAGCAGTTATCTTGATGGCTCTAGCTCCAGCAACTAACAACTCCGACTCGCAGTACATAGCTCTCATTTTTGTGATTGTTGGGCAGTTCTTTTACGGCTTTGCCATGGGAATCGAAGGTCCTCTTGAAATGGGATATCGACAGTATGTCACGCCATCTCACCTGCAAGGTCGTATGAATGCCACACTTCGATCCATCAATCGTAGTGCAGTCGTTATCGGCGCTCCACTAGGAGGTACCCTCGCTGACGGACTAGGTTTCATAACGGCTTTATGGATTTCAATAGCTGGACTAGCTTTATGCGGACTGTGGTTCAGTCTTTCATCGATGCGAAATGCTCGAATAGAAGATGACGAAGTCTAAAATGCATTAAAATAAGAAGATTTGACTGACTACATAATAAAAATATAAAACATCGGTTAATATAAACAAGTTTTTATTCGTAACTTATTCATTATTGGCTTTTGATTTTTTCGCTAACCTGCCCCTTTTATAGAATAAGAAAAAGCTACCTGTTTCGGCAGCTGATCTTGAATTGACAATGCATTTACCTACATCAATTTTGATATAAACATTGTGGCAATTCCAAAGTAAATGAGTAATGAGAGTATGTCATTTAGTGTTGTAATCAATGGACCTGAAGCCACGGCAGGGTCAATATTTAATTTATAAAGAATGATTGGTATGATAGTGCCAGCTAAAGTTCCAATGATCAGTGTCATAACCAAAGAGCTTCCAACCACTACCCCTAAAACGGCATTTCCTTGCCAAACGAGGGCAATGATGGATATTAATATTCCGCAAGTAAATCCAATGATCAGACCGACTTTTAACTCTCTAAAAATAAGCCTGAAAACCACCCCTTTGTCAATATCACGGGAAACCAGCCCTCTTACGACAACAGCTAAAGATTGGGTGCCTGTATTTCCTGTCATACCTGCTATCATGGGCATAAAGAATGCTAAAGCCACCGCTTTTGACAGCGTTTCTTCAAAACCGCTAATTATTGTTCCGGAAACTATACCAATAAATAAAAGTAAAATGAGCCAGGGAAGACGGCGATAGGCAGCAACAAATGCCTTCGTCTCAAAATCAATGGCTTTACCTGATGCTGAAAGCTTCTCAATATCTTCATTTGCCTCTCTTATAACCACATCAATAATATCGTCTACTGTCACAATCCCTACCAGCTGGTTATTACTTTCCACAACAGGAATTGCCAAGAAATCATATCGCTCAATCATGCGGGCTACTTCTTCCTGGTCAGAATCCGCTGAAACAGAAATGACTCGGCTATACATAATATCGTGAATTTTTTCCTTTTCATCTGCCAGGATTAAATCCCGATAGGATACAACTCCAACAAGCTTCTTATCGTAATCAATGACATATAAGTAATTTATGGTTTCTGAGTATTCAGCAAACACTTTAAGTTTGTCTACTGTTTCTCTAACAGTGAAATGCTGAGGTATCCAGACAAAACGGTTAGTCATCAATCGCCCTGCCGTTTCAGGAGGATAGTTCATGATGTTTTGAACAATTTGGGACTCTTCCTCCTTCATACCTGAAAGGAGTTCCTCTAATTTGTCAGGGGATAAGTCTTCAAGTAAAGAAGCCAAATCATCATTTTCCATTAAGTCCATGACGTGCCCTGACTTTTCTAATCCTAATTTAGTGAGAATCTCCAGCTGATATGGTTTTTCCAGCTCCTGTATTAAGTCAGCGATTTGTTTAGGAGAAAGCAATAACAGGAAGCGTGTGTGATGTTTTTCTGGGAGTCCCTCGAATACTCTTGCAATATCATAAGGCTGGAGTTCTTCTAAGATTCCATGAAATTCTTCCTTTTTTCCTTCTTTTAAAGACTTTATGATTTGAAGAGTTATTTGATCTGCTGGCATATTTATCTTCATTTTTTGTCACTCCTTCTGTAAGGAACAAGGGATCATGTCCCTTATCATATTCTGTTAGATGCATTCTATTTTCATGATGTTTTGAGCAGGGGTCATTTTCCATTACTCCTCACCTCCGGAAAGATAAAAAAACACCTTCATTTTCGAATGAAGGTGCAGGTTTATAGATGACAAAAATAAGAATAACAAACCTGGTTATTCTGTTCCTCCATTCGTAGAGCTTTAGCACTGTGTGGCATAGGACAAAGCCAGCTACATTAAAAACCACCTTAAGTCGATGGTTTCTGTTGACCCATTGGCGTCTTTCGACATTTTTGGGCAGCAGCATATCTCCAACACAGGAGCCTCACCTAACGAGGATATTCAGTTTACAAAATTCAATCTAATGGATTTTTCATTAAAAGTAAACACTTTTTATAAAATTATCTGTTTCTAATTCTTTCTAATTGAGCGTATCATAGCATTCTTTTATAATTCTCTGGACCTATCCCTGCCAGGAAAAATATATTTTTCCCCTTTTTCATAAAGCAATAGAAACTTTTTTATAAAGTTGAGACGGGGGACAATGTAAGAAACGATTATTGCCGAAACAATGCTTATTAGCGCTCCAGCCAAGACATCTGCAGGATAGTGTACCCCCACCCATATACGGGAAACGCCAACCAAAAGGGCAATGATGATCCAAAGGTATCCCCATCTTTTTTGATAGATGAAAAAAGTCGTACAAAATGCAAAGAATAAAATGGTATGGTCACTTGGAAAGGAATTATCTACTGCTTTCTCTATTAATTTGTTTACATTAGACAATTCTGCAAATGGCTGATTGTTTGAATGCAACTTTCCAGCAATTTCACCGATAATCTCAGCCATGATAAAGGCGGCAGCAGCCGAGATGATCATAAACCTGTTTTCTTTTCTCCTGGTAAACCAGAAAATTAAAGCCATTAATCCAAGGACAAATACCATATACTCGGCTAAAAATATGAAAGTATGGTTTAAATATGTATGTTCTTTACCAAAGTCATTAATGATCCTAAACAGTTCCACGTTCATTTGAGATAAATCCATAATATATACTCCCTTCCTGTTTTATCACTATGAAAGAAGTATAGACAATCTTTTATTAGTTAAAAATCGATTTATCTTACATTAATCTAACAATTATGTAATATGAATGCAGCTGCTGAAGTCAGTGAACTGGACTTTAGGGATGATCAAAACAAAACGTTTTGAGTAAAGTCTCTTCTAGTTATTTATCTAACCGCCCCGTGAGTTTCAGAAAACTTCACATTTTTTAATCAAAAAAGACCCTTCAATATAATTAATGAAGGGTCTCTATAAATGTTATGAAAATCTTTCCGGAGGATTAAGTACGTATTCCGGCTGTTAATGAAAAGTAACACTTACACCGCTTCACTATCCCATTTCTTCTCTTCCTGCACAAAAAGCAATCCAAGTTCATGATGGTCGCCCTCATAAAGAGCGCGCTGGACGAACCGCACCTGGCCATTCACATCAAGAACCTCAAGTTTGCAGTGAGCCCCGTTCTTTTGCAGCGCTTCATAGAAGCCCTTTTCATTATGGATCTTCACACCATTGACTTTTGTAACAACCTCTCCCACTTGCAGAGACATTTTATAAGCTGGTGAATCCGGAACTACTCCAAGCACCATTATTCCCTGATTGCGCTTGGAAAAGTAAGACGGTGCCTGGTCCTCTGCCATTCTCTGGCGGAGAGAGATGAATTCACGCCCGATGATAGCCAGTGCGGCTGCACCCACAGAAGCAAGCGGATACCAGTAGCCTGCAGATGAAATCAGCAAAAGAAGTACGCCAAACACGCAGATTCTTTGTCCGAGCAATGCTGTTGCCTCTTTAGGAAGCGTGCCCTGAATCCGCTGGTAAAAGCCTATCGAAAAAGGGACAAGAATGAGCGAATACACTTCCCCGCCGATTGGAATCACTGGCCACCAATCAAATGGCAGCTGCAGTGCCTGACCG
The DNA here is from genome assembly GCF_024519925.1 of Cytobacillus sp. Bac17. Classification (NCBI taxonomy): domain Bacteria; kingdom Bacillati; phylum Bacillota; class Bacilli; order Caryophanales; family Bacillaceae; genus Cytobacillus; species Cytobacillus sp. Bac17. Next base: position 7,274 of record NZ_JALJRC010000035.1, read on the forward strand.
GGAATAAGCAAAAACACAGGCACCATCCAGATTCTTTTTGATTCATGAATGCCGATCGTCTGGCCCCGTTTACTCTTTACAAGCCTGGGAGATGTCCCTTTCCGGCCGTTTCTTATAATCAGGAAGCCTTCTGCAATAACAAGAAGAGCCAGGAGAACAGCGATGGACGGAAAGATGGAAGAGTCAAGGTCCGCTGCCGACTGGGCGAAAGATGGCAATGGCCATTTCTGTTCAGCAGCAAACATTGTTGCGAAAAATGCAAAGCCCAGCGTATAAACAGGCGCCATCCATCTCACTTTTGCCGTAAAGCTCCACAGGAACGTAAGAGCAGCAGTAAGAACAATCGTTTCCACTGGTACGACAAGTCCTGCTCCAACCATCACAACACTCACTGATAGACCTGCCAGGATACCCAGAGGCAGAAGCTGCCTCAGCTCAAAATAAGCATTTTCCGCACGAACAGAAAAGTCTTTGCGCTCACGCCTTACACGGGAAACCCCCAAAAATGCAGCTACAAAAAACAGGTAATAAAATACCGGATTCAGCAGCAGCTTTCCTGTTCCTTTTAAAAACTCAAAAATCCACTCCTCTATCAAACTTGCCACCAGCCTCTATTAATAAATTCTCATGAATTATGTAACAAACAGAAAACTCTATTACTCTATATTCTACCAAAAGCGCCTTCCAAAACCTATCACAATCTGGCTCAAATACAAAATTAGCAGAAGGAAAATCCCTCCTGCTAATGAAAGTTTGCATTCGACAAAATTGGCTATCTTGCAATATATCTCAGAGCCGTTTGCAGCTGAAGATCATTCTGCTCTTTCCTCATTTCCTCGATGGCGGCCTGTTCAAGCGCTGCTGCTGTTTTCTTGTCTATCCGGCCGGATGCTTCAAGCTCTTTTTGCTTCTGAAATGCTTTTACAGCGGCTGCAGTGGAATCATTGAAGTAGCCATCTGTCCGTCCTGGAGCATATCCAAGGCCCGCCAGAATTTCCTGTGCATTCTTCACCATTTCATTATTCATATCGATTGCCAAAGGCTTCTCCACCTGCAAAGGATGTGTTTGGTAGATGTCTGGCTGTTTGACCTCGAGAGTTGGCTTGATTCCCTTGTTATGGATCCAGTTTCCGTCAGGTGTCAGCCATTTAAACAAAGTAAGCTTGATATTGCTGCCATCTCCCATCGGAACAGGCTGCTGAACAGTGCCCTTCCCAAATGAGTTCTCACCGATTATGGCGTACCCTTGAGCTTCCTTTAAAGCGCCGGCAAGAATCTCCGATGCAGATGCACTCCCTTTATCAACAAGTACAGCAATCGGATAGCTTTTAGGCTTTTCAAGCGTGGAGAAATACCTCATTTTTTCTCCATCCCGTTTTTCTATCTGCAGATATGGCTTATCAGCCGTAACCAATTCCTTCAGGATTTCCTGTACTGATGTCAGGAGGCCTCCGGGATTTCCGCGCACATCGATTACAAGGCCCTCAATCCCCTCTTTCTCCATTTCACTCAGCTGTTTGGCAAATTCCTTGGATGTCTCTTCGGAAAAGGAGGTGATTTCCAGATATCCTACATTCTTTCCTCTTTGCTTCTTGATTTCCGAGTATACTGTAATTTGTGGAATCTCATCTCTTTTTACCTCTACCTTTAAAGGTTCCTTCAGTCCCTGGCGCGCAATTTCAAGCTCTACCTTTGTTCCTTTTTTCCCGCGGATCTTCATGGTAGCTTTATATAAATCAAGACCCTCCACACTTTCCCCATCCACTTTTAAAATTTCATCTTTTGGCTTAAGCCCTGCTTTTTCAGCTGGTGAATCTTTAAACGGTGCAACAATGATGATCTTACCTTCCACCATGCTGACTTCTGCCCCGATTCCTTCAAAAGAAGATTCCAGTGTATCACTGAATTGTTTTGCTGTTTCTTCATCCATATAAACAGAGTAAGGATCTTCAAGGGTTGCAAGCATGCCCTGGATGGCTCCCTCCACGAGCTGCTTTTCCTCTACTTTTTCCACATAGCTATTTAAGATTAACTGATAGGCCGTTTCCATCTTTTCGATTTTCTCTTTTTCAATTTGTGTTCCGTTTTCCTTAGAATCTATTAATTGATTTCCTGCCCCTGTCTGCGGAGCTTCCTTTGCCAGCCACTGCATACCTGCATATGTACCGCCAGCTCCTGTCAGCAAAGATCCCGTCATCAGAACGGCGATCCATTTTCTGCTCATCTTCATCTCCCTTTCTATTTTGCAGCGGTCTCTTAGGCCTTATAGAAACTTTCCATTGTGGATGATGGAATATGACCTTGCTCATCACATCCTATGCAGGATCAGGACAAGTTATGTTTTCAATAATCAGGTTAGGCATATGCACAATATCTCAATTTAAGAATATATTAAGGGGATTTTCACATAAAGGGTGTGTGCAAATGTTCTATCCCATCAAAGAACTTCAATATAATTGGTGTATGCTAAAAAGCTCCAGGAGCCGATTGGCGGAAAATTTGGGGAAATGTCTGTGGCCATGCAGTATTTATTTCAGGGCTGGGGTGCACGAAAGTATGGTAAATATCGGGATTTATTAATGGATACGTGGACCGAAGAATTGGCCCATATTGAAATGCTTGCCACCATGATTGCCCTCCTGATGGATGGCGCTCCTGTAAAAAAGAGCAGGAAAAAGCTGCCCAGGATCCGCTTCTTGCTGCGATTTTGGGCGGAATGAACCCGCAGCATGTGATTGTTTCCGGTCTTGGTGCCATGCCTGTCAGTGGTGTCGGGGTCCCTTGGCAGGGTGGTTACATCGAAGCCTGCGGAAACCTGCTGGCTGATTTTCGTGCAAACCTGAATGCCGAGTCCCGGGGACGTCTGCAGGCTGTCCGTCTGTATGAAATGACTGATGACCGCGGTGTCAAGGACATGCTGGCCTTCTTAATTGCCCGTGACCGCATGCATCAAAACCAATGGCTTGCTGCGATAAAAGAGCTTGAAGCCCAGGAAGGGAAAACCGTGCCAAGCACATTCCCGAAGGAGGTTGAAAAAGAAGAGTTTTCCTATGTATTTATGAACCTTTCAAGAGGAGATGAAAGCAGCCAGGGCCGCTGGGCTCAAGGTCGGAACATGGATGGCCAGGGAACCTTCCAATACAAGCAGGAAGTTCCGCCTTTTGCTCCAGCACCTAAGCTGAAGCCGGCTCCTCCATATATTCATGACACTCCTCCAAGCGTAAAATAAAACGCTGATAATAGGATTAAAGACCTGCTTTACGGGTAAAAGAAAAGTGGAAGAAGCTTAGCTCCTTCCACTTTCACTATTTTTTATAGAGGCACAATGCCTACAGGATTAATCGCATTTGATTTTGCTGCATTCCAAGAACCTCTGTGAAGTTCAAAGTGCAGATGCTGGCCATAAGATTGTCCAGTATTACCCATGATGCCGATTTGCTGGCCTTTAGAAACAGTCTGGCCAGAGCCTACAGAACGGCTTCTCATATGAGCGTATACAGTTGTGTAAGTTTGTCCGCCAATAGAATGAGCAATAAATATCGCATTTCCATAACTGCTGGAGTAGTATGAACGGATTACAACACCGTCTGCCGCTGCCACGATCGGTACTGTTCCGCCTGCAGCAATATCAACACCATAGTGCTCACCTAATGAACGTCCGCCAAAACCTGAAGAAAGTCTTCCTGCAGCCGGTTTTGTCCAGGCTCCGCTTGATACTGAAGGTGGTGTAACCTGCGGGCTGCTTGATGAGCTGCTTCCTGCTGATGAACTTCCTGCTGATGAAGAGCTGCTCTTTTTAGCCGCTTCCTGAGCAGCTTTCTGTTTTGCCAATTCAGCTTGTCTTGCTGCCTCAGCTTGTCTTTCCTGCTCAAGCTTGATCGCTTTTTGAATTGCTGCTTCCTGAGCTGCAAGAATTTCATTTTCTTCTGCTAATTCAAGTTTATGAGCATGCATTTCCTCTTCTTCATGCTTTAGGGATTTAAGCAGTTTATCTTTCTCTGCCTTTTGGGCATTTAAGCTCTTTTTCATGCTTTCAAGCTCGGCACGCATCTTTTCTAAAGAGGCAAGCTCTTCTTTTACCTGAGCCTGTTTTTTCTCCAGCTCGTCTTTATCCGCCTGATGCGCTTTAAGAATATCCTGGTCAGCTTCTACGATTGTTGCAACTGCTCCAACGCGCTCAACAAAGTCTCCAAAGCTTTGCGCACCCATTAAAACATCAATATAGCTCACCATTCCGCCAGTTTCCTGATAGTTGCGGGCGCGATCTTTTAATAGTTCATTTCGCTTTTTGATGCGCTCTACTAATACTTCAATTTCGGCTTCTAATTTTTCAATTTCCTTTTTTGTTTCTGCAATCTGGCCGTTTTTCTCTTCAATCTTTGCTAAAGCATCACTGATCGCTTTATCAAGGCGCTCAATCTCACTTTGTACAGACTGCTGCTCGCCCTGATTTTCGTTAATCTTTTTATCTGTATCGGTAATCTTCGATTCTACTCCTGAACGCTGCTGGTTAATTTTGTCCTTTTGGCTGTTTAGATCGTTTAGTTTATTTTCTGCAGACGCCTTTTCAAGAGGCAGTCCGACTGTTGCGCTGCCAAATCCCAAAATGGCAGCCAATGATAATGTGATGATGGATTTCTTCAATTTTCCGATTTCTCCTTTCAATGAACACCATATGTACAGGTCAATCGTTCTATTTTTTTTACTATCTCTGAAACATTTAACACTGCTGAATCGTCTATTATTATGAGGCTTGAAGGCGCCTGGACAGGTTCCCCCCGCAGGGCCTTCTAAGCTGGTTTTATACTTTCAGGAACTTTCTGACTGACATCAAGCTTCCCCATACACCAATAAGTGCACCCATCAGGATAATAAGTCCGGAGATCTGATAGACAAACGGACTAAATTCCAGCAGCTTGATAAAGTGTCCTTCAAGCTTTGGCGCCAAATAATCAAAGGCATAATAGTAGGCTGTCGAAACAAGTGCAATCGGAATAATCGATCCAAGCAATCCAAGCCATAAGCCTTCCAGGAAGAATGGCCATCTAATGAAGGAATTGGTTGCTCCTACCAATCTCATAATCTCAATTTCTTTTCTTCGAGACATGATCGTAATTTTAATCGTATTTGAAATCAGGAACATAGCAGTAAATAATAGGCCGATAATCAATACAAGGCCAACATTTCGGCCGGCATTGATAAAGTTAAATAGCTTCTCAACCTGGCCCTGGCCATATTTTACTTTTGCGGCATATTCCATTTTTTCAATCTGTTTCGCAGCTTTCATTGTATCTGCCGGGTTTTTCGTCTTTACGATAAATACATCGTTCAGCGGATTATCCTGTTCGAACAGTTTGAAGGCTTCTCCTTCTTCACCAAGGCTGTCTATTAAACTATCAAGCTCTTTTTCCTTAGTTGAATATTCAACTGTTTTAACTTCTGATATTCCTTCGATTTTTTGCCGTAAAACTTCCTGATCCTGCTCATTTGCAGCAACATCGATGTGAACGCGGATTTCCACGTCCTCTTCAATGGTTGTAGCCACCTTGTTGAGATTCATCATAATGACGAAAAATACGCCAACCAAAATGAGCGTTACTGTCACCGCACTTGCCGAAGCAAACGTCATCCATCCATTTCGTCCGAGGCTCTTAAAGCTTTCACGGAAGTGCCGGCCCAATGTTCTAGCTTTCATAGCCGTAATCACCTCTTTGCTCGTCACGCACAATCCTTCCGCCTTCAATGGCAATTACTCGGTGCTTAATCGTGTTAACAATTTCTTTATTATGAGTTGCCATGACCACAGTCGTTCCTCTCGTGTTGATTTCATCGAAAATGTTCATGATTTCCCATGAAGTATCCGGGTCAAGGTTTCCTGTAGGCTCGTCCGCAATCACGACCTTTGGAGAATTTACGATGGATCTGGCGATGGAAACACGCTGCTGCTCCCCGCCTGATAATTCGGTCGGAAGCATTCTTGCCTTATGCTTTAAACCTACAAGGTCCAAAGTTTCCATGACTTGTTTTTTAATATTCTTCGGATGCTCTTCAATAACCTCAAGAGCAAAAGCAACATTCTCATAGACAGTCAGTGTCTGGAGTAGCTTAAAGTCCTGGAAAACGACACCGATTTTACGTCGCATTAGCGGTACCTTTGCATTCTTTAATGTAGCCAGATTTACTCCGTCAATAGTTATCGTTCCGCTCGAAGGCTTTTCTTCCCGGTACATCATTTTGATAAAAGTGGATTTACCGGCACCACTCGGTCCTACTACATAAACAAACTCACCTTGTTTGATATGCACATCAATCCCGCTGGCTGCTGTAACGCCATTGGGGTATCTCTTATAGACGTCTTTCATATCGATCATATATATCACCTAGCATCTAGTGTGTATTAAGAATTAAATAACAGACGGCTTTTTTCGCTAAAAAACGACATCCTTTCGACATAGAGGATGACAAAATACTTGTAAATACTGCCTATTTAGCCATCTAAAATTCTCACACAACCCATTATAACATCATAAGTTGTCAAAATAACGGAAAAAATTATTACAGTTTCTTTTCAATCCCTTAACTATTGTTACTTTTTTCCTGAGTTTCATTAATATTCTTGGGTTTTATTCACTCAATCAAAGAATTTTTCCTTCTTTTTGCATATTGCATTCACTCGATATTTGTCACATATTGTCTTTCCTCAGCAAAGCTGTAAAGAAAATAGCCTCGTTGTTTTTGCACCTTAATGCAGTCCGTTGATTTGCGCTTCAGTATGCTCGCTTTCCGCGGGACGGGCGCTGAGCATCTTCGGCGTTTCTCGTCTTGGAGTCTCATCTGTCCCGCTGCTCCGTGGAGTCTCGCACCTTCCGCTCCAATCAAATCAGTAACAGCATACCTAACGATAACAGAAAAAATAAAAACGCCCTGCTGAACAGAACGTTTTTATTTAGAACCCTATTATTTCTTGCCTGCTAGCCAGGATGCTACTGCAGAAGCTTCTTCTCCCTGAAGCAATCCTTTAGGCATAGCTCCTTTACCGTTAGCAATTGTGTTTTCAATATCTTCCTGTGATAGGCTGGCACCAATTTTATCTAGTGCAGGTCCTACACCGCCTTCAAGGTTTGCACCGTGGCAGCTTGAACATTTCTGTTCATAAAGCTTTTGTGCATCACCAGCATCAGCAGTATCAGTCGTTGTTTCACCGCCGCCGTTTGTAGCAGTGTCCTTGTCTTCAGCAGCATCGTCTCCGCCGCCGCAGGCTGCAAGAACTAAAGATGTACCCATCAGTAATGCTAGTAGCTTCTTTTTCACCTATAATTCCCCCTCAGGAAAAAATACTAAGTACAGCTATATTATACCAACACTATGCTCGTTTGAAACCCTCGCCCAACACCTCGGAAGCATCCGTAACAATGATAAATGCAGTAGGATCAATGGTTTGAACCAGTTGTTTCAATTTTGTGAACTCCGTCTGGTCCACCACACACATGAGGACTGGGCGTTCATGGTCAGTATAACCACCGTATGCTGATAGTTTTGTCACACCTCGGTCAATTTTATTCAGAATTCCTTCACGAACTTCACTTTGTTTTTCAGTAATGATTAAAGCCATCTTTGTCCGGCTGAATCCAAGCTGTATGAGATCGATTGTTTTGCTTGTTACATATAAAGCAATTAAGGCATACAGCCCCTGCTCTATGTCGAAAATAATCGCAGCCGACAGTACGATCAATCCATCGATTATCGCAACACAGGTTCCAAGAGACAAACCTGTATACTTGTTAATAATCTGTGCTGCAAGGTCTGTCCCTCCTGTTGATGCTTTACCCCGGAAAACGATGCCTAAACCCAGGCCAACGCCAATTCCGCCAAACAGAGAAGCCAGCAGCGGATCTGATGTCCATGGCTCATATTCTTTTGTAAGGAAAACAACTAAGGGCAGAAAGATTGTTCCCGCCAGCGTTTTTGCCCCAAATTGTTTGCCGAGCAAAAGTACGCCTGCAATAAAAAGCGGTATATTAAATGCCCACTGCACGTATGCGGGCTCCCAGCCAGCAACCGCATCCAGGATCGTACTGATCCCGCTCACCCCTCCTGATGCAATTCGATTGGGCAGCAAAAACACGTTAAATGCAATGGCGACAATTCCAGATCCTATTAAAACATATATGTACTCCAGCAATCTCTCCGCTTTTGTACTATAAGTATATCCTCTTCTATTCTTGCCCATTTCTTCTCCCTCCGGTGTCCAGATCTATACAGAATTAAGTCATATTCCATTTTTACCGTCAGTGAGTATAGCATGGAGTCTTGAGCCTGTAAATGCCATTAAACTGCCGTATTAAAGGACTGTAGTTCCCTACCTCTGCCTTTCATTATGTTGTGACAAAAACAGTCAATTTATCATGCCGATTTTTGTATTAAATGTTTATAAGCTTTGTTCCGGGGTCCATTTGTACTGCTTTCTCAGCAGCATGAAATTCAGCGGCATGTGGTATAATGTCGAAAAGGAGGTGAGAAAAATGGAGAAGATTCTTAATGAAATTTTAAGTACCTTAAAGGAACATTCAAAGAGATTTGATTCGGCTGATCAGAAGTTCGATTCCATTGATCAGAGATTTGATTCCATTGATCATGATATTTCTGATGTTAATAGCAGGCTTGGGAACGTTGAAAACAGTATAGATACTGTTGATAATAAGCTGGGAATTGTTGAAAATAGCATTGAAAGACTTTCTGAACAGATTGAGAACAATGCCAGAAGTCATTTTAAGCATATTGAAACGAAGTTAGAACAGCATTAAGAGACTTTTAACGTCATCTCTGACGCAATAAAAGGCACAAAAATTGATATCGTTCACCTCAGTGAAAAGAGCGGGGTTCAAGAAATGGAAATAAACCAGCTCAAAAAGCGCATCCACTCCTAGAGCACTCCCCATTCACCGGCTAGCTCAGTTAAAATCCCATAAAAAATAAGCCTATGCCGGTAATATGCCAGCATAGGCTTTCTTGCATTTAATCCTGTGGCGAACCCAATCTCGATCGTTAAACATACTAATAACCTACTCATCACTTGCTAAATACCCTGCGACCTAAACTTCTAAAGAAATAAATCACTGCCAACCTCAAAAATATAATAAACCCCATATAGTACACTTGCTGCTGAAGAGATCCTTATAAGATTTGAGTGTATTTTCTTTTGAGCTTGAGAAGTGATTAAAAAGGGCAACCCAAGAACAGTAGTAAAGAGAAGCATTCCAATAATTGTTCCTGCTCCAAAAATGAGGATAAAAAGAAAAGCTTGCAACTCTGTTTGAGCCTGTGCAGTTGTTAATAGAACTAAAGCTGCACTGCCAGCCAGACCATGAATCCCTCCAATGATAAAAGACTTCTTGTGATAATGCTTTGTGTTCGGCCTTTGCTGTTTATTGTCCTTAAAGCCAGTAAAGCCAAGATATATAAGCATTATGCCCACTGCCAATTCAAGAGAAAGTGCAAGAGGGCCAGGAATATGCTGATTAAGTGCTATAACCGTTACCCCAAATAACAGGAGCATTAACGTGTGGCCCAGCCCCCAGAAAACACCTGAGAGCGAAGAGCGAACCAAGCGCTTTGTCTGGCTTGCAATTGTTGAAACCGCGATAATGTGATCGGGCTCTGTTGAATGTTTTATTCCTAATGTGAAACCAAGCAATAATATAAGAAAGTAATCCGCTCTCAAGCATCTAAATTCCCCCAGCGGCAAGATTCCGTTTTTCCCTCTCCAATACAGTTAAGTTCATTCATTATATAGCTGTTCCTTCCAGCAATTTATTCATACTTCCGCTTTTATACCCAGCCAGGTCCATAGCTGTATATTTAAATCCAATCAATTTTAATTGCTCAGAGATTTCTTTATGATACTTTAAGAGTTCATTCATATCTGACGGATCAACTTCGATTCTTGCAATTTCATTGTGAACTCTGACACGGACCTGCTTGATTCCAAATCCCTTAATAAACTGCTCGGCCTCATCAACTTTCCTCAACTTCTCAATTGTGATTTTTTCACCATATGCTATTCTGGAGGATAAACATGCGAGTGAGGGTTTGTCCCATGTATCAAGTCCCAGCTCCTTGGAACGGATCCTGATATCTTCTTTCGTAATATCAGCCTCAGCAAGAGGGCCTCTTACATTTTTTTCAATAGCAGCCTTTACACCAGGACGATGTTCTCCTAAATCATCTTTAATGAGACCAAAAGTCAAGTTATGATAACCTTTTTCAATCATAATTGGATACAAATTTTCAAACAGTCCCTTTTTACAGTAATAGCATCTGTTTGAATCATTTTCCGAATATCCGGGAATGGAGAGTTCTGACATCTTAATAATTTGATGCGGGGCATCAATTGTATTGGCAATTCGAATAGTTTCTTCCAGCTCGGAAGGAGGAAAAGATTCCGAGTCAGCTGTAATAGCAAGCACATTTTCTTTTCCTAATGTATCTAAAGCCACCTTTAATAAGTAGGTACTATCTACCCCTCCTGAAAATGCAATAATAATCCGTTCCATCTCTGAAAGTATTTCCTTCAGCTTTTGTTCTTTGACTAAACTGTTATGTATATTCATTTGGACACTTCCCCTCCTGTTATTGTTCTCCGATCACAAACCTGACAACATTTGGGTGGGATTTGAAATCCTTTGACCCTGCGCCATATCCGATTTTCTGAACTTTCATGGAAGGCATGTTCCCGAACTCATTAGCCAGGGTACGGACAATGGCAGCACCAGTAGGTGTCGTCAATTCACTTTGAATGTCAGTTTTCCGCAATGGAATATCTTTTAGAATTTCCAATGTTGCCGGGGCTGGCACAGGATAAAGGCCATGAGCAATTTTGATATATCCATTTCCTGCAGCAACCGGAGTACAGACTACCTTTTCAATTTTTAATGTATTGTAAGCAATTGCGGTCCCTATAATATCAATCATCGAATCTACACCTCCAACTTCGTGGAAATGCACCTTTTCGAGAGTGCTGTCATGTATTTTTGCCTCTGCTGACCCTATCGTTTCAAACATTTTTAGGGCCGTTTCTTTTTCTGCCTCTTCAAGGTCAGATTCTTCAATTGCTTTTTTTATGTGTGTATAGTGGCGGTGTGAGTGTTTTTCTTCTTCTGTATGAATGACTAATTCCGTACTGGAGATCCCCTTCTTTACAACCTTTTTTGTCCCTAGCGAAAACTCTTCCTTAATTACAGATTTAAGCTTTCTTTCTACAATTGATAAATCAACGCCCAATTCTGTGAAGGCTGCCAGAGACATATCTCCAGCAATGCCAGAAATACCGCAATCTATAAATAATATGTTCATTACATTTACCCCGCTTTGTTTTTATGTTCAGACTCTTAGCATCAAAGAAGCTGAGTAGCCCGCACCAAATCCATTGTCTATATTCACCACCGTTACGCCGGAAGCGCATGTGTTAAGCATGCTTAACAAAGATGTAATGCCATTTAAGTGTGCACCATATCCTATGCTGGTCGGAACCGCTATAACAGGAGTGGAAACCAATCCCCCGACTACACTGGGAAGTGCACCTTCCATTCCCGCTACAACAATCAATACATCACACTTTTTAATCTCGTCAATTTGCGCAAATAAACGATGAATCCCCGCTACTCCAATATCATAAAAACTTTCGTAATGGTGTCCCATAGCTTCAATCGTCACTTCTGCCTCCCGGGCCATAGGAATGTCAGAAGTCCCTGCACAGATAACCCCAATTTTCTTCTCCGTCTTCAGTTCATAATCCTCAGGCTTATACAAAAGTGTTCTGCCGGATGAATCATATACAGCTCCATCCACCTGCCTGCATACTTCTTCTGCAGATTTTGGGTCAACCCTTGTAGCTAAAACGGTATTCCCCTTATAAACCAAATGCTTAAATATATGTAAAATTTGTTCTGTGTTTTTGCCTGCCCCAAAGATAACCTCAGGAAATCCTTGTCTGAATTCACGCTCATCGTCCACTTTGGCAAATCCGTAATCTGTAAAGCCCTTCAATTGTTCCTCAGCTTCCTCAATTGAAAGATGGCCATTTTTTAATTGTGCTAAAATATGTGTAGTATAAGATTGCATTCATTTCTTCCTTTCTTTTCTTCATCTAAAATTTATACCAGCTTAAGGAGGCTCGTAAAAAATGCAGCATGGCCAAGAGCAAACTGATCATGACATGATCAAAATTGAAGTAAATCTGGACGACATTCCTGGAGAATGGCTGGGACATGTTATGGACTTATTGTTTCAATCCGGGGCCAATGATGTCTTTTATATACCGATTTACATGAAGAAAAATCGGCCGGGTACCATGCTCCAGGTTTTGTGTGAAAGTAAGAAAAAATCCGAGATGATGAATATCATTTTTAGAGAAACCACCACATTGGGTGTGCGATACTACCCGCTTTCTGTAAATCGGCTTGGCCGGAAATTTCGAAAGGTCGAAACACGATGGGGGAACGTCTCTGTTAAAGAGGGGCTGATGCAAGGTGAAATTGTTCAGCAAGCCCCGGAATTCAGTGATTGCAAAGCTATATCTGAGCAATACGGAATACCATTAAAATTGGTTTTTCAAGAGGTTTGGAAGCACCTGAAATAAATCCAAATCAACTAATCCAGCAATCTGGCAAAAGGACCTCCACCTATCCAAATGGCAGGTCCTTTTGATTTGAATTAGCTTCCGAAACTGCCAATGATTTAGAAATTTATTAATTCAGAAAATTTCTTTGCCTTTTCAGTCAGTTTCAAATAATCCTCATCCGAATTTAGATTTTTTGCATTTACTAACGAACTGCCTACTCCTGCGGCAACTGCCCCCGATTTTAAATATTCCCGGATATTTTTGACATCAATACCCCCGGTTGGCATCAGCGGAATATGCGGAAGCGGCCCCTGCAGGCTCTTGAAATAAGAGACACCCATGACATCGGCTGGGAACACCTTAATAAGATCTCCGCCATTTTCATAGGCTGTCAGGATTTCAGTTGGGGTGAGGGCACCCGGGATACTGAGTACACCGTAACGTTTTGCCAGTTTAATGGTTTCCGCATTAACGATTGGCGAAAATATAAACTCCGCTCCAGACATAATGACTGCACGCGCTGTTTCAGGATCCAGCACGGTCCCTGCCCCTACGATTGCCTGGTTTCCAAACTCTTCTCTTACTTTTTCTATTAACGAACAAACCTTTGGTGTTTCGACTGTTATTTCAAATGTGCTGACACCGCCGGCCAGCAGCGCATGAGCAATGGGCAAAATCTGATCCTGGCTTGCACCGCGAATAACAGCAACAATCTTGCTCTTCTTTAACTCTTCTAACTTGCTCACTGATTTTCCTCCTTTTTATCTCGTAACATCTTCCAGATTGCCATTCATAAAGGACACAAGATCAGATCGAGTTGGCAAGCCTTCTGCATCGCCATTCACCATTGTTACCATTGCTCCCATCGCGTTGCCCTGCAGTGCTGCTTCTTCAAGCGTTTTTCCGTCCAGCAGTCCTGAAAGGACACCTGCAGCGAATGCATCACCCGCACCAACCGGGTCAATTACCCGCTCAACCATAAAGCCTGGAATTTTCTTCACCAAACCCGATGAAGATGATATCAGCGATCCTTCTTTTCCCAATTTCATAATGACTGTTTCAATCCCAAGCTCATGAAAGTTCTCCACATATTCCTCAGGTGATAATGCGCCGAACAGAAACTCTGCTTCGGAAATACCCGGTAGGACTATATCACTTTCAGAGGCATATTTTTTCAAAAATTGGCGTGCTTCTGTCCCATCACGCCAAATTTTCAAACGGAGGTTTGGATCAAAAACAATTTTGGTTCCATTTCCTTTTGCTACCCGGATTGCTTTTTCAAGCATTTCCCGGCATGAAGGGCTGAGTCCTGGTGTAATGCCTGTAAGATGAAGGTACTCAGCATCTAAAATGGACTCATCCAAAAGCCAGTCGGCATTCATTCTGCTGGCCGCAGAATCTTTTCTATAATAATAGACACGCGTGTCATTCATGCGCCTGAACTCTTTAAAAAATACGCCTGTCGGGGCATTTTGATCGCGCGTCACATAGGAAACATCCACTCCTTCGCTGCGGATGAATGACAGCATTGCATCACCAAATTCATCCTCCCCAAGACGGCTGATCCATCTCGAACGATGTCCGAGACGGCTCAATCCGATGGCGACATTGGACTCTGCCCCGCCAAATTTCATCGAAAAAGAATGGGCATGGCGAAGCATGCCCTCCTCATTCGGTGTAAAAAGAGCCATCGTTTCCCCGATTGTTACAACATCCATGTCTATCAGCCCTCTTTCTTCTGTGAATCACCTTTTACGTAATTGGATAGTGTTCCGATGTTTTCAATGGTAATACTCATTTTGTCGCCTTCTTTCAGCCACACCTTTGGATCCCGGCCCATTCCAACTCCAGGAGGCGTTCCTGTTGCAATTAAGTCACCCGGTCTTAGCGTCATAGACTGCGATAAGAAGGAGATAATCTGCGGTATGGTAAATATCAGGTTGCTTGTATTAGAATCTTGCATAATTTCCCCATTGAGTTCGAGTGAGATTGATAGACTATGCGGATCCCCTGCTTCATCCTTTGTCACAATCACTGGTCCTGTTGGCGCAAAGGTGTCGGCTGTTTTGCCCCGGGACCACTGTCCGTCCTTAAATTGCAAATCACGCGCGCTAATATCATTCATGATCGTGTAGCCAAAAACATAATCGTTTGCCTCTTCTTCCGTTACCCGCTTAGCTTCCTTTCCCATGACAACAGCAAGCTCTGCCTCAAAATCAACTTCACTTGAATTGATAGGAATCTCCACCGCGTCATGATGGCCGACGATGGCATTCGCATATTTTGAAAAGATCACCGGTGAAGCAGGCGGCTCCATTCCGGTTTCTCTGCAATGATCAATATAATTCAAGCCAATACAAATGATTTTTTCCGGAGCCTGCACCGGCGGAAGGATTTTCACATCGGATATTGGAAAAACAGCCTCCTCATTGGTACCCTGGCTAATAAGCTTTTCAGCAAGCGGCAGCAGTTCTTCACTTCTTTCTATAAAGGTTTTCAGGCACGAAGGAAATTGATTTCCGGCAAGTATTGTTAAGCTGATGGCTTTCTCTCCCTGGACAACACCAATATGCTGTTGAGAATTAATCGTGAAAGCAGCTAGTTTCATATTCGGCACTATCCTTTCTTACGTAAGGGCATAAGGTGTTTTTTCACCTTTTAAAACCTGTACGATATTTTTCGCGGCCTTTTGTCTTAGCTCCACCATGGCTTCCTCTGAATACCAGGCGCTGTGCGGAGTAATAATGACATTATCCATATGAAGAAGCGGGCTATCGATGCTAATTGGCTCTTCTTCGGCTACATCGAGAGCGGCACCTGCTATAATGCCATTTTCAAGCGCTTCTATCAGGGCCTTTTCATCAATGATCGGACCTCGTGCAGTGTTAATGATGACAGCATTTTTCTTCATTTGGCTAAATCGGTCTGCATTTAATAAATGGTAGGTATCCTTAATTAACGGAACATGTACCGATAAATAGTCGGCTTCCCTTATGATTTCATCCAGCTCCATTTTCTTCACTCCGGCTGATGCCATATCCTCTGCGGAAACAAAGGGATCATATGCAGCCAATTTAAAGCCAAGTGGCTTTACCTTTTCAATAAATCTTCTTGGAATGCGCCCGAACCCAAGAACTCCTACTGTTTGATTGTTAAAACGGTGAATAGGGACACAAGCTTTGAAATCCCAATTCCCTCTTTTTACTTCATTATTTAATAGAGTCACTTTACGGGCCCATGATAAAAGAAGAGCCAGTGCGTGGTTTGATACCTCTTCCATCCCATAATCAGGAACGTTAGCTACGGTAATGCCTTTTTCATTGGCTGCATCTATATCAATCGTGTTCACACCAACACCATAGCGGGAAATCACCTTGGCATTTTCAAGGGATTCTATTACACGTCTGGAGATTGGCGCGTATTGATTTAAAATGGCGTCAGCATGTTTGGCCTGCTCGGCCACCTCATCTTCCGTTTTGCACTGGGCTTTGACGAATTCAATATCAAGGCCGCTTTCTTTAAATACGTCTTCCTCATATTTGAGATTTTCAAATTCATAGTCTGTTAATAGTACTTTAAATGCCATTCTTTTCACCCCTGGAATAATAGTAAGAAATCCCTGGAACGGATTGGAACCGCTCAGGGATTGAAAATTATTTAGCTAGCGTTTTTTCAGCCTTCGGAACCCCAAGCCCTTCTGCACCAAGCTTTGAAGTAACGGCTTCCGGATAGTAGCGTTCAATCATTTGGATGCCAATAGAAGCACGGCGTACACGCTCTTTTACGAGTGAGATATTCGTGCTTTCCCATTGCTTTCCGGAAGGATACACATCCGGGTGATTGCGAAGGCCAAATTTAATATAAACTGGAGCGAGCACCCGAATGATTTCCGGGATTTCGTAGTAGCGCAGGAAACCGCCGAAATTATCCGGAACCTCCACGTACAAATCAATCGGAATATCAATGGCCTGGCGGATGGCAGCAAGCTTTGCAAGCGGTAAGGCGGAAGGTACATTATACGTATCTGCTCCTATATCCTGCATCAGTTTTACTGAAACAGGGTTTGCCGAGCCCATTTGCACAGATACCTTTACAACGAAGTCTTCTGGGAGCTGGCCCTTTTTCTTCATTTCTTTTGTTAATAAAAGAAGTCCTTCATCAGCTACAAGTGCACCTCTCAAGCCCAGTTCAGCACCGCGCTTTAAATCCTCCATGGCATAAACAAGCTGATCCGCTCCCTCGTGGCGAAGCGCCTGTGATTTGCCCCCCGATGTAAACGGAGCAGCACTGATATCCCAAGTGCCTCTTGGACCTACAAATAAGCTCAGCTCCATTCCTCGTTCTGCTGTCAGTTCGCACATTTCTTTGATTTCCTCATCTGTCTGAAGCATAATTCCGCTTCCCTGTGAGACACGGTGAATCGTCAAGCCAAGGCGATCGATTTCTTCAAGCGTGGCTTTTAACGCTTCAGGCCCTTCAACGCTTGGAATCTCAACCCGGTATTGTGCACCGTCAGGAAATCTCTTTGCAGATGTTGGCAATTCTTGAAAATCGCTGGATGGGTAGCCTAATTGTTCAAGCAATTCGCGGGATTCTTTCATAATTGGACGCCTTCTTTCGTTTCAATAGTTTGTAATAAATTTTGAACATTTTCACGTAAATCGGCAGGGTATACATCAAACGGAGCACGATGCCCTGCTGCTGTTTCAAACCATCGCTGATGAACAGCTTCTTTCATCGTTGTAAAAAAGGTCGGGCAATACGTATAAACATCCATCAGCCTGGAGATTTGCTGGTGGTTAGTCCGGGCTTCAGCTAAATCCCCTCTTTGATAAGATTCATATAAATCCACTGAGACTTCTGGAGCAAATACAGCACTGCCATTGATGCTGCCAGCGGCGCCAATCATCAGAGCCGGGAGCATATGCTCGTCAAAGGCTGAGAAAACAAGGAAATCAGGACGGACCTTTTTCACTTCTGTAATTACCTGCCGAATATGGCCAAAATTACCGACAGTTTCTTTTATGCCAGAAATGTTCGGATAGTCTTTGGCCAATTTGACGATTAGCTCAACCGGCAAATTTTGGCCGGTTAATTGCGGGATATTGTAAATAAACACGGAGAGCTCTGTATGATTGGCAACAGTTGAATAAAAGCGATAAAGCTGATCATCTGAAAGCTTCCAATAGTAAGGACTGACAACAAGCACACCATCTGCTCCCTGTTCCTCTGCATAAGAAGTCAGTTCAAGGACTTCCTTAAGGGCTGTATGGCCGACACCAACCATAACTTTTACGCGCCCATGGATATGTTTAATCATTTCCCTGACATAAAGCTTCCGCTCTTCGATGGAAAGAGAAGAAAACTCACCTGAGCTGCCCATCAGCAATATCCCATGAATATTCTGAGAAATCAGCTTATCAAGATACCTTCTATTCAGCTCCAAATCCAAATTTCCCGCTTCATCAAATAAAGTGACAACCGGGGGAATAATTCCATGAAAGCTCATTCGATTTCCTCCTCATTTACCATTCGGCAATGCTGCCATCTTCATGGCGCCAAATAGGATTTTTCCAATCATGTCCGGCTTCTGCTGCCTGCTTGACTTTTTCCTCGTTAATCTCTATACCGAGTCCAGGCTGATCCGGAATTTTTACATAGCCATCTTTATAGGCGAATACTTCAGGATTATTAATATAATCGAGAATGTCCATTCCCTGGTTATAGTGAATGCCAAGGCTTTGTTCCTGGATGATGAAATTTGGAGTAGAAGCATCCAGATGAACCGAAGATGCCAGTGTCATTGGTCCAAGAGGACAATGAGGTGCAATCGACACATCATACGCCTCAGCCATTGCGGCAATTTTCTTTCCTTCCAGAATACCGCCTGTGTGCGAAAGGTCAGGCTGGATAATATCTACATATCCATCCTGCAGAAGCTGCTTGAATCCCCAGCGTGTATACATCCTTTCTCCAGTGGCAATTGGACAGGTTGTATGCAGGGCAATCTCACGCAGAGCCTCATTGTTTTCCGGAAGAACCGGTTCTTCAATGAACATTGGGCGATATGGCTCCAGCTCTTTCACCAATGTTTTGGCCATGGTTTTATGAACGCGGCCATGAAAATCAACCCCTATGCCGAAGTCCTTGCCGAGTGCCTCACGAATAGAAGCCACACGCTCAATAACCGCTTCCACTTTTGAAAAGCTGTCTATGTAGTTCATTTCTTCAGAGGCGTTCATCTTAATCGCTTGAAAGCCCTGTTCCTGCTTTATTTTTGCTTCCGCAGCAACCTCAGCCGGCCGGTCCCCCCCGATCCAGGAATACACTTTAATCTTCTGGCGCGCTTTGCCCCCGAGCATTTCATAGACTGGTATATTGTAATACTTGCCTTTAATATCCCAGAGCGCCTGCTCGATCCCGGAGATCGCACTCATCAATATTGGGCCGCCACGGTAAAAACCGCCACGGTACAGCGTTTGCCATATATCTTCGATGTCATTGGGATTGCGGCCAATGATATAATCTGATAATTCATTGACAGCAGCCTTCACGGTTTCAGCGCGCCCTTCAACAACAGGCTCTCCCCAGCCGGAAATGCCTTCATCTGTTTCAATCTTTAAAAACAGCCAGCGCGGCGGAACTTTATATAATGAAAGTTTCGTAATTTTCATATGGGCACCTCGCAACTTTTTGATAAAAAGGAGATTTCAATTCTGGAAATCTCCTTTTTAGGTTTAAATGGTTTTCCTCAATAAGCGGTTTAGGAGCCCTTTATGAAAACTGTTTTAATGGCCGTATAGAATTCTTTTGCAGCTTCACCTTGTTCACGTGAGCCTGTGCTTGAAGCCTTCATTCCGCCAAATGGCGCCTGAAGTTCTACACCGGCGCTTTCCGCATTGATCCGGACGAGACCCGCTTCAATTTCATCGATGAATTCCAGAATCGAGCTGATATCTGAAGTAAAGATCGATGCACTCAATCCATATTTTGTATTGTTTGCCACCTCGATTGCTTCTTCCAGGTCAACGGCTCTAATAAGCGCAATGACCGGCCCAAAGATCTCTTCCTGTGCAATCGTCATGTCAGGTGTTACTTCTTCAAAAATCGCCGGTTTAACGAAGAAGCCGTTATCATATTCACCGCCTGTCAGCACTTCGCCGCCATGAACAAGTCTGGCACCTTCATTTTTTCCGATTTCAATGTACTTGTTAAATGTGTTGAACTGGCTTTCGCTTGCACAAGGTCCCATCCAGATTCCTTCTTTGAGTCCATTGCCAACAGTGATTTTTTCAGAGGCTTCGATTAACTTCCGCTTAAATTCGTTATAAACATCAGATTCTACAATGACCCTGCTTGAAGCCGTACACTTTTGTCCAGATGAGCGGAATCCGCCGCTGATGACTGCTTCAACAGCCTGGTCAAGATTGGCATTTTTCGCAACAATAACAGGGTTCTTTCCGCCCATTTCAAGCTGGAATTTGATGCCGCGCGCAGCAGCTGCTTTCGCTACGCTTTGTCCGACACTTTCTGATCCTGTAAAAGTAATGGCATTCAATTTAGGATGATCGATCAATCCCTGGCCGATCTCAGAGCCTGAGCCCGTTACAAAATTTAAGACACCTTCAGGGAAACCGGCCTCTGCAAAGCACTCGACCACCTTAGCAGCAGTGACAGCCGCTTCGCTCGCAGGCTTGAATACCACTGTATTTCCGTACACAAGTGCAGGCGCGATTTTCCAGATTGGAATCGCAACCGGGAAGTTCCAAGGAGTGATAACCCCTACAACTCCAAGGGGAGCACGCTTTGTGAACATAAGGGCATCTTTATCAGTTGATGGAATCACGTCCCCCTCTTTGCGCATTCCTTCTCCTGCATAATAACGGAGGATGGCGATGCCTCGGGCTGTCTCTCCTTTTGCTTCAGGAAGAGTCTTTCCCATTTCCCTTGTCATGCTATCCGCAATTTCATCCAGCCTTGATTCAAGGATGTTTGCTGTCTGGAACAATAGCTGTCCTCTCGCCGACTGGCCAAGCTTGCGCCATGCTTTCTTCGCATTGAATGCCGCCTCTACAGCCTGATCCAGCTCTTCCTCAGTCGATTTTTGCACATAGCCTACCGCTTCCTTTGTAGCAGGGTTAATGCTTTCAATTACATTTCCGGATGCGGATTCTTTCCATTCGTTATTAATGAAGTTGCTGTATGTTTTTGTTTCGATTGTAGTTTTCATGCTATAATCTCTCCTTTTTAATAAGCTTTTTTAACTCCTATAAACTTGCCTGCTGATATCTGCTTCATGGGCTCTGCCAACTGTTGGCGGTCTGACGTTCGGCGCATTTGGGTCTGCGGGTCTTTGGATGCTGAAATAACCCTGCAAAGATGAACCAAATTTGAGTTTCTGCAGAATACCGTTGGCCGGTAAATCCGGTGGTTTGGCCGGTATTTTTCTAATTTCGGCCGGTAAATGTTACCCTGCCCGCTAATTTGAGTCAGAAAAGCTTGTAATTTCGTTCATTTAGCCGATTTTTTCTAATTTCAGCCGGTAACTGCAGAACCTTTTATTAAAAAGTTGGCCCAATACGCCAAATTCCGAAGTCGTGCTGCTTCAATATTTCTGCTTTTGTCAATTTGCCATTTGCGACAGCCTGGATTTCCTTCATAATCCGTCCGCCGACTTCTCCGACAGTTTCTTTGCCGTCAACGATCGTTCCGGCATCAAGATCCATGTTTTCGTTCATGCGTTCGAACATTGGTGTGTTTGTCGAGATTTTAATAACAGGGGCAATCGGCGATCCGGTTGGTGTTCCGCGCCCGCTGGTGAAAAGAACGATTTGTGCTCCGCCTGCAACCATACCCGTTAGCTGTTCAATATCATGACCCGGGGTATCCATCCAGACCAGCCCTTTTTTGGTTGGCCTTTCTGCATAGTCAATCACTTCTTCCAAACGTGTCGTGCCTGACTTTGTTGCAGCTCCAAGCGACTTTTCTTCAAGAGAGCTCAATCCGCCTTCAATGTTGCCCGGGCTTGGATTACCGGTACGGATATCAACACCCATCTGGATAGAGCGGTTTTCCATCATTTTAATGACGGCATACGCTTTTTTTGCGACCGAATCATTCGCTGCGCGGTTGGCCAGCAAATGCTCTGCACCGATTAATTCGGTTGTTTCAGCTAAAATGGCGGTGCCGCCCTGTTCAACCAGCATGTCGCTTGTACGCCCAACAGCCGGGTTTGCCGATAGGCCGGAGCATGCATCCGAGCCCCCGCATTCTGTACCGACAATCAATTCGCTGAATTCACATAGCTCACGCTGCACCATAGATGCATCCTGAACCATTTTCACCGCAATTTTAGCCACCTCCGCAATGGTTTGAAGTGTGCCGCCATGTTCCTGTATCGATACGGTCTCGACCGGCTTGCCGCATTTGGCAATCTCATCGCCAATACGGTGTGCCTGATGGGTTTCACAGCCTAAGCCGAGAACGATCACACCGTAAACATTTGGATTCATTCCCATTCCGGCATATGTTCTGGCCGTCTGGTCATAATCGGTTCCAACCTGTGCACAGCCATGCTGGTGTATGAATGTAACCGTTCCATTTACAAGCTCTGTCACCCGCTGTGCCGTTTGCGTTGCACAAGTAATGGTAGGCAGGATCAGCACATGGTTTCTTACTCCAACACGGCCATCAGGACGGCGGTAACCCCAAAACTGAAGCTTCTCATTGAACAACTTTGTCACCCCTTCCTCTTTTGCCTTCAAGGTTATGAACATGTACATGTTCTCCGGCATCGATCGGGGCGACTGCCGCCCCAATCACCTCACCATACTTAATAATGTCGTCTCCCTGGGGAATGGCCCGGACTGCAAATTTATGGCCAAAGCGGATTGGCTCAAGAATTCTAACTGTTTTTTCGATGCCCTCTGTTTTAACAATCACTTCTGCTCCCGCAGGTATATCGGAAAGAGCTACAGCTACACTATCCTTTTCATTTAAAAAAAGTGTCTTGTATTCACTCATCAGCTCACCCCTTAGCTGCCTGCCCTACTTGCTGGCTTTGGACAACCGGGTTATTAAGGATGCCAATGCCAGGAATTTCAATTTCAATCCGGTCATTTTCCGCTAAAGTAAATTCGTTTGGCGGCACTACGCAGGTTCCTGTCAGAAGGACCGTTCCGTCAAAGATTTGGTTATCCAGCACCAGGTATTGGACCAGCTCATCCAGGGTGCGCTTCAGCTGGCTGACTTGGGCATCTCCATAAAATACAAGCTCTTCATCCCGGTAGATGCGGCAAATAATCTGAAATTCATAAGGATCTGAAACAGTCTCGGCCAATACAATAGCCGGCCCTATGGAGCAGGAATTCTTCCAAACCTTTGCCTGCGGCAGGTACAGCGGATTTTCCCCTTCTATATCCCGGCAGCTCATATCATTTCCAGCCGTATAGCCAAGCACCTTGCCATCTTTATCAATGACAAGCCCCAGCTCCGGCTCCGGGATTTGCCAGTTGGAATCGGATCGAAGATATACAGGATCATCGGGACCTACCGTTCTTGCAGATGTTGACTTGAAAAAGATTTCCGGACGCACCGCATCATAGACTTTGTCATAGAACGTTTCTCTGTCAAGCTTTCCTTGTGTGGCTTCATAGTTTCGCGCTTCCCTGCTTTTTTTATAGGTTACGCCTGAAGCCCAAACTTCTGGAGCATCAATTGGAGTGGTTAACTGAAGATTTTCCAGCGGCAGTTTTTCTGATTCACCGACAATTTGTTTTACAATATCAAACACTGTTTTGTTATCTTCACGTGCTTTAGCAATCAGTGACATAAAATCGCTGAATGGAAGGTCGGCTGCTTCATTCTCATTCGTTACAGCTGCCAGTTGTTTTTCATTTCCTTTTAGATAGCGGATAATTCTCATGTTAACTCCTCCTGAATGACTATTTGCCATTTTTTAAATTTTTAATTAATTTCGCATGCATTAGAGCTATGCCTTCAGCATTAAGCCAACCATCGGGAACCCTTCTGAACAGGCTCCCGGCCGGCATGGAATATAAACTTTACCCACCTAAATTTTTTGGTACTCATATCCGAGGTCCTGCGATATGCTGGTGCTGCACTCTTTCAGGAGTCCCACGTGGTGTTCACGGACTTCATCCGTTACTTTAGCAGCAGGCATGGACATGCTTATCCCTGCTATTACCTCACCGGAATAGTCTTTGATCGGAACAGCATAACAGACAATGCCCGGTTCGTTTTCTTCATTATCCACTGAATAGCCTGCCACTCGGACATGAGCAATCTCCGAGAGTAATTCTTCTTTCGAAGAGATTGACTTTGGTGTTTGTCTTGTGTACTGATAGTTTTCAAGAAACTGATCCAATTCGGCATCTGTTTTCGTTGAAATGAGCGATTTGCCTACTGCGCTTGTATGAACGGGAACCCGGCGTCCGATGCGGGAGTAAAGAACCGTAACTCCGCTTCCTTCAACCTTATCGATATAAACACCTTCCTGTCCATCGAGAATGACCAGGTGGACCGTTAAGTTCGTCATGGCGGATAGCCTTTCAAGATGCTTTCTGGCAACTTTCCGCAAATCAAGATTACTCAGAACCATATTGCCCCGTTCGAAAAGCTTAAGCCCCAGACGATACTTTCCATTTTCCTCATTTTGGGAGATGTATCTCTGTTCCTGCAAAGTCTTCAGCAGAGAATGAACCGTGCTTTTATGCAGATTCATTCTTTTGCTGATTTCTGTAATGGATAATTCCCTTTCCCGCTCGTCAAATAAATCCATAATTTTTAATGCACGTTCCACTGATTGGATAATAGGCATTTCCGCTCACTCTCCTAGTTCTATTTAGCCTAATTTTACAGGAATTTTGACGAGCTTGCCTCTTTAATTTGCAACAGTGCCTGCTTCTTGAAGCAAAACATCTGTCTCATAATCCAGATCTGCATCCTCGGCTACAGCCAGCGGAACCACTCCGTTTGCAGCATCCGTATGGCCATACATGCGATTGCTTGCTGCAACCAGCTTCTGGCGAGCCTTCATTCTCTGCTTTCTCTCCTCCACAAGAGATTGGCGATCTGCTTTTAAGCTGTCAGTAAAGGCATGGACAACCTTCCCTGCAAAAAGCTGGGTTTTGTCTACAAAATCAATGCGCCGTCCCCGAAGCTGAAGATGTACAACATCACCTGTCTGAAGGAAGCCAATGCCGCCGCCCTCATATCCTTCCGGTGTCATATGTCCAATTGCAGCACCGTATGTAACGCCGGAATAGCGCCCGTCACTGATAATGGTTGCGACCTTTTTCATGACCCGGTTGGCATTAATATGCTGCATTGGTGTAAACATTTCCGGCATTCCAAAGGCTAACGGACCCTGACCGGCAATGACAACTGAAATTTTCAATATGCCTTTTTCAGCCATCTCGTCAAATAGCTTCTCATATGATTCTTCTTTTAAAAGTTCCCATTCCACTCTGTTGTTATATTTTAGTGTTTCAAGCAGCAGGTTATGGTCAAAAAGCTTATCCTTTTTAATATCGTTAAGCAGATTCGAGTCAAGCAAGCTTCTGTTTGCATCATCTTCATTCTCAAAATAAAGAACAAATGCCAGCTTATCATCGAATTGATCAAGCTGCGGTGTCGGCATTCCGCTGATTTTTACCACTGCGCTTTCAAAGAAATTGCCCTGGAGAACATCCACTCCGCTAAATGCCCTGCGCGGTGCTTCAGCAGATAATATAACAGGATTTTCTTTAACATTTAATGCCTGGAGGCTTCTTGTGATGGCGAGACGCTCTCTCCAGGTTCTGGCTGCAACTGTTGGCGCATCCTGATCCATCGGTACACCATGTTCAAGCAATTCGTAAAACAGCGTTTCCATTCCCCTGCTCGTTCCGCTGCAGCACTGCATGGCGAGCGAGTAAATATCACGGCCTTCAGTCAGGCTATAGTCAAACAAATCCGGAATCGGATGCTCATGATGTATGCGGTCCAAATCCCATAGACTAAAATTGTATCCTCCATATAGCATGCCCGCAACAATATGCATCATCAGGTTTGTAGAACCGCCAGATGCACTATGAATGCGGATCGCATTCTTGATATTGGCAGCCACAATATTGGAAACGCCATACCTTTCTTCATTAATCATAGTGGCAAAGCTGTCAAGAACCGAATTGATCTGCCTTTGTGTCGGCGGATCTGTCAGCAGCTCCACCGCGGGATGAACAAGGCCCAGTCCAGCTACAAGATGTCTGGAACTATTGCCGGTTCCATTAAAGGCACAAACCCCTCCCTGTCCGTCACATGTCGCAACTGCCAGCCTCATTTCAAAATACTTATGCTGTTCCTTTGTTAAGATGCCCCGCTCATATGCACGCTCGAACACACCCTGGAAGGCTGTATTTGATGAACATTGCAGGATATATGCCATTGTGTCACGCAGATCAGCCGCCACATCAGCCGCACCATTCAATTCAGCTTTTTTCGCCAGCTCTTCAAGCTCTGTGATTACATCGTCCGGAATCGATCCGCCTTCGAGAACATGTGCAGGGGCAAATGTTGCAAAAAATGGAGCTTCGCCGCGGCTGCGTCTTACCCGATCAACATGTGCAAGCGCACTGACAACGCCAAGCGGCTGTTTATCGCACCCTTGAATGACGAATGCACCATGATAACTATGTGCTTCCAGCTGATTGACAACCATTTGGGCAACAGCGTTCCTGCTTTGAAGTGAATAGCTCATCCCCTGATTGCTTTGGGCAGTGCCATCACACATAACCGGGGTGGAAAAGTAAAAGGGAACCCCGCCATTCTGCCAGATGCGGATGGCTGCACGTGCAGAGGTCTGATAGTCCATGATGTGAGCGGGATGGTCAGATGAACCTCCGATAATGGCAATACGCGGAGCATTTACTTCAAGGCGGTTGTAAATTTCCTCGAGTGTCCAATCCGGCTTTCCTCCTTCATAGGAAGAACCAAGTGTCTGTTTTGCCCGGTCCAGCAGTCCAGCTACCGTAATCGGTTCATTTGCTTTTCCCTGCACATTGTCACGGTATGGATTTACAGGATTATCTATAAGCGGGTATAAATGTGTCATATGAACACTCCTTATCTATCAATCTGCAAGAATAGTTTTTACAGATAATCTTCGGATTAATCGAGCACTAATTCCTGGAGATCAGAAATAATTTCTAAATTGCTGTTTTGTTTCGCTTCTTCAATCAAACTCTCCGAGATCCAGATTTCTCCGATGTCTAATGTATTCTTGATTCGAACAGCTTTTACCTTGTTTAAGTCAAAGGCATTGCAGGTTTTAATAGCAGCTTTGACAGCAAGCTCTTTTGTTTCAAGCACCATTGGAAGCTTAATGACTTCGATCACGGTGCTGGTCAGAGCATTTGCATAGCCTTTTTCCCATATAATTTCATCCACTGCCGCTTTGGTTGTCATATCTGCCATACCAATGCCATTTGCGTTTCCATGCG
This sequence comes from Cytobacillus sp. Bac17, assembly GCF_024519925.1. Taxonomy (NCBI): domain Bacteria; kingdom Bacillati; phylum Bacillota; class Bacilli; order Caryophanales; family Bacillaceae; genus Cytobacillus; species Cytobacillus sp. Bac17. The sequence goes on from NZ_JALJRC010000035.1 coordinate 34,394, forward strand.
TTTTTTCGGTCAGACCCAGGACAACTGTTCTTTTTATATCCGGTCCGCCTGCTGCATATGGTGTAGCGAAATTCCCTGTAATATTGGGATCCATCCCATCCCCTGAAATATCCTTTCCAAGCTCATCGACAATAAGCACATCAAACTCATCAAAATGGATTTTGGGCATAAGGGACTTTGCTTCCATTAACAGCTCCGGCTCGGCTGTTTCCAGGTCTTCCGCCGGCACAGCTATAATTTTTGCAATCTTGTCATAAGCATTCTCAAGTGATGCCAGGCCGAAAATGATTGGCGCCTTTGACAAAGAAATTTTCGCCATTTCCGGCACATGCTCTGCCATATATTTAAAACTGAAGGCATGAGCGGCTTCCGCCCCTTTTTGTTTTCCGAGCCCGATGGTAATCATTTTCATAAGGCCGCTTTCAACCGGTCCGCGGAATGCTGTATGTGGCTTAATCCGGTTAATGACAACAATTTTGTCAGCTTCATTGGCATTTCGGTCAATGTAGACTGGAAGCCCATTTGGCAGTTCGCCAATTTTGACAACTTCCATAGAAGATTTAATCGGTGCTTCTACAGCCCCCTCCGTAACGCCCAATTGGTGAAGCACATCGGTCTGTCCTTCAGCTGTAGCACCTCCATGGCTCCCCATTGCCGGTACAATAAACGGGTGTCCTCCTGCGCGTTTAATTTCCCTGACGGTTTCACGCACAAGAACAGGCAGATCAGCCAAACCTCTGCTTCCGACTGCAACAGCAACGGAATCGCCTTCACTTATTTTTGCCATCACATTGGTTTCATTCAGGGTTTTCCTTACCGCATCCGCCACATCTTCCAGCTGGGGTGCGTGGAAATTCTGTCTTACTTTTACCATTCTGGGAATAGGAATATCCTTTAAGATTTCTTTAATAATGTCCATTACCTTTTCTCCTTCATTAATTCAGCCATGCAAGCGGCACTGTAATAATTTCCGGGAATAGGATCAATAGAAGAAGCACAATGACATGAACAACCAGGAATGGCCAAATTCCTTTCGTCAACTCTACCAGGCTGATTTTGCTGATTCCGCAGCCAACATATAAAACAGTGCCCACCGGAGGTGTAATCAATCCGATACATAGATTGATCACCATGACAATTCCGAAGTAGACTGGATCGATTCCGGCCATCTTAACAAGCGGCAGCAGAACTGGTGTGAAAATAAGAATAGCCGGTGTCAGATCCATCACAAGGCCAATCAGCAGCAGGAAAATCATTATGACCATCATTAAGATCAGAGGACTTTCAACTAATGATCCCATGTAGCCCGCAATCTCTGCAGGAACATTTGCGACCGTAATAAGCCAGGCTGATACCATGGCAGCAGCGGCCACAAACATCACAACACTCGTTGTTTTTGCTGAAGCAATTAAAACATGGTACAGCTCTTCCATCTTCAGCTCACGGTAAATGAATAAACCAACAAACAAGGCATAAAATGCAGCTACAACGGCAGCCTCAGTTGGTGTAAAAACCCCGCCGCGCAGACCGCCAATAATGATGACTGGAAGCATCAAAGCAAAACTGGCATCCTGAATCGCTTTCCAAATTTCTTTGGCTGATTTTCGCGGGGGAAGCTCACTTGTATCCTTCCGCGACATAAAGAACCAGCCAATCATGAGCCCGACTCCCATCATCACTCCAGGAATAATGCCGCCCATGAATAGATCTGTAATGGATACCCCCGCGGTTACCCCAAATAAAATCATGGGAATGCTTGGCGGTATAACAGGAGCTATAATACCTGATGCACAAATGATGCCTGTTGAGGTGTTTACGTTATAACCTTTGGCAATCATCATGGGAATTAAAATTGCCCCAAGTGCTGCAGTATCTGCAACAGCGGAACCCGATAATCCTGCAAAAAGAATACTGGCAATAATGGCTACAAAACCAAGGCCGCCACGAATATGCCCTACCAGCGCCATGGAAAAGTCTACGATTCGCTTGGAGATTCCTCCTGCATTCATCAGTTCTCCAGCTAAAACAAAAAACGGGATAGCCATTAATGAGAAGTTGTTAGCTCCATTGATCAGGTTCTGGGCAACGATCTGGCTATCAAACGTCCCCATGGCAAACATCAGCATAACCGCGCTGGCAAGCAGGGCAAATGCAATTGGCACCCCTAATGTCAGTGACCCAAACAGCGACCCTAAAAATACTCCAATCATGGCGAATATTCCCCTCCTTTCCCTACGCCGTTATTTTGCAATGATCTTCTCTTCCTGGTCAGTGTTAACTTCTGCTAAGACATCGTCAGAGGATTGAACGATCGTCAGGTTATCAGATTTTCCCCGGATAGCCTTAAAGAGGCTTGCTATTATGATAATCATCATCCAAATGCTGGACAGAACACCTATCCCATATAAAAAGGAAAGGGGCATGCCTGTGGCCGGACCGGTACTGTTCATATTGAGAAGAGTCATTTTCCAGCTTCCCTCCAAGATCAGCCATAGCAGGTAAAGGACTATTGCATTACTGATCAGAAAGGCAACTTTTTGAAGTCCCTTTGGCAAGGCATTGACAACGGTGTCCACGCCAAGGTGCATTTTATCCTTCAATGCAGCAATGGCCCCCAGGAAGACCATCCAGACAAAAAAGTAGCGGGACATTTCTTCAGACCAGGTAAGACCTGAATTGAATACATATCTCAAAACAACATTTCCAAAGACGGAGAGGGACATGGCTGCCAGTGAAAAGGCAATCGCAATGTTTAATAGTTTGGTAGAAAAAGAGTTAATTTTGCTAAGCACAGCTTTCTCCTCCCTGCAATTTAAGCTCGGAGGAATAACAGAGTTATATCCCCCAGGCTTCTTCTTCCTGCTACTCTGCTTCCGCACGGATGCGATCAGCTAAATCCTTCGCCCAATCAAATTCACTGTAAATGTCTTCATACAAAGGCTGTGCTGCTTCTTCCATTTCAGCTGAAAACTCCTCTGATGGAGCTGTAAATTTTAAGCCATTGTCTTCGAGAAATTTCTTATCTTCTTCATAGCTCTTCTCAAGGAGGTCAAATTCATAATCTGCAGCTTCTTTTGAAGCCTTTTCGATAATTTTCTGCTGTTCTTCCGTCAAACCGTTCCAAAAATTACTGTTGATGATATACAAGTTAGGGCTGAACATATGCTTTGATTCCAAAATATCGCTTTGGACCTCATACCAGCCTGATGCCCTAACTGTAGCAATTGGGTTATCCTGGCCATCAACTACTTTTTGCTCCATCGCTGTGAATACTTCAGAGATTGGAAGAGGAGTTACATTAGCGCCAAGTAATTTTCCCAGCTCAATATAGTTTGGTATATTCGGCATTCTCAGGCGGAGTCCATCAAGATCTTCTAAGCTATCAATCGTTTTGTTTGAGGAAATCATCCTAAATCCATTTGCACTCCAGGCAAGGGGCTTTACACCATGTTCAGATTCAAGGTCTTCTGTCAATTCATCGCCAATCGGCCCATTCAATACCTTTTTTGCATGGTCAAAATCTTTAAATAAGAATGGCCATTCCGGGGCGGCCATTTTCGGAATGTCAGCCTGCATGATCAAACCAGGAATTCCCATTTCGATTGTCCCGTTGCGGACTCCATCATAGAATTCTTTCTCGGCACCCAATGTACTGTTCGGGTAAAGCTGAACTTCCAGCTCGCCGTTAGTTTCTTCTTCTACTATTGTTTTAAACTTTTCTTTCAATGCCACGTTTTGGGGATGGTCTTCAGCAAAGTAATGGGCTACCTTGATTACCTTTTTCTTTCCCCCTCCATTTCCGCCTCCTGCTTCCTCCCCGCCACAGCCGGCGAGGATTAAGAAGCTTGCAAGTACGGTGGCTGCCAATCCAAATAACTTCTTATTTTTCATCTTCATCTCCCCTTCGTTAGTTTTGCTGCAAATCTCTAAAGTTGTTCATTGTTCTATAATATAAAATCGAGTTTTGTAATATACACAAAAAGGAAACAGCGATTCTCTTTATAAAAATGCTGTTTAATATCCGCAGAGCACTGATTTGGCCGTTTATAAGAACAAAAGTGAAATCTGCGGAATGACAATAATGATCAGCAGTGTGAATACCATTGCAAAGAAAAATGGCACAATTGCCTTTGATAACTGTTCCAGTGACAACCCTGAAATCCCCGCACCTACAAACAGGTTTACACCAAGCGGCGGTGTTATGAACCCAATTGCCAGGTTTACGATCATAATAATCCCGAAATGAATCGGATCGTACCCAATTTGAAGGGCAACCGGCAGGAGGATTGGCGTTAAAATGATAATTGCTGCAATCGTGTCCATGAAACATCCTACAATTAAGAGCAATAAGGTAATAAGCATCATGATGATAAGCGGCTCGCTCGAAATGGAAATCATGGCTTCAGCAATTTGATTTGGTATTTGTTCAAGTGTCAATAACCGGCCAAATGCTGTTGCGGCTCCAACAATAACCAATACTGATGCAGTCGTTAAGGCAGAATCAACGAAAATCTGCGGCAAATCTTTAAGCTTTAATTCTTTATATACGAACACACTGACGATTAAGCCGAAAACAACAGCAACAACCGCTGCTTCTGTTGGTGTAAAAATACCGCCATATATGCCCCCTAAAATAACAACCGGAATCATGAGGGCCCATTTAGCTTGCCAAAGAGCTGTTAGGATGCTTTTTAAGGTTGTTTCTTGATTTGATCCCGTATAGCCCATTTTTTTAGAATGGATATAAGAATAAACCATTAGTCCAATGCCCACTAATATCCCTGGAATGATTCCGGCAATAAACATATCTCCTATTGAAACACTGCCGGAAACACCGTAAATAACCATTGGAATACTCGGAGGAATAATGACGCCAATTGACCCCGCTGCTGCTACAACTGCAGTCGCAAAACGTTTATCATACCCTTTTTGAACCATGGCCGGTATCATAATTCCGCCGATCGCTGCAACGGTTGCCGGACCGGAACCGGATATAGCTGCAAAAAACATACAAGTGATGATAGTTGCCATTGCAATCCCGCCCGTTTTATTGCCGACCATCGAATCAGCTACATTGAACAGGCGCTTGGATATTCCTCCCTTCCCCATGATTTCGCCGGCGATAATAAAGTATGGAACAGCCAGCAGCGGAAAAGAGTCAACTGAGTTGGTTAATTCTTTCATTAAAAATTCAACTGGCATACTGCCGGTATATAAAATGGTGAATAATACGGCTAACCCGATTGCAATTCCTATTGGAACAGTTAAAAATAGAAATGCGGCAAATGAACCAAATAATACCCCTGCCATTCAGAACCTACCCCCTTAAAGTCTAGATCACATTTATATTTTGTTCAGCATCTTTAGGCAGTTCATGAGTTTTATCAAAGTTTTTAATCGATATAATATTGCCTATGATATTTTGAATCAATCGGATGCCCGCAAGTCCCATTCCAACCGGTGGAGCAAGATATACAACGCCTGTCGGAATTTGAAGTGCAGGTGTCGTCTGGCCAAACATCAAGAGCTGGGATGCAATACCGTAGCCATAGAACACTACATATACGCAGAATACTAAAAAGAGGATATTAGAGATGAGTGAAAAATAAATTTTCGTTTTATCTTTAAAAAGAATGAGTGCGGCATCCACTTTGATATGGCGATGATGCTTGACAGCATAGCTGATACCGATATAGATAAGCCAGATGAAGCAGTACCGCGCAAGCTCTTCAGACCATGACAGAGAATTTGACATCACATAGCGCATGAACACCTGTATAAAAATGACAGAAACCATGATCGACGATAAAACGAATAGTATGTATTTTTCAAAGTTTTCGTCCAGCCATCTTAGTACTTTTAGCAAACTGATCGCCTCTCTTCTTCAAAAAGCGGCCGGCCATCGGGCGACAACCGGCTGCTCGTTTCAAATTTATTTTGCCTTATCAACCTCAGCAAGGAACTCATCTACAATTTCAGCGCCGATTTTATCTTTGTATTTATCAATAACCGGCTTCACAGCTTCCTGGAACTTTTCAAATTCTCCCTCTTTGATTTCTGTAAAAGTCATTTCTTTCTTTAATGTTTCAAGTGATTCGTCTGCTACTTCACGTGTACGCTCACGGTTAAACTTACCTGCTTCTACTGCTGCCTTCGAGATTATATCCTGTTGTTCTGCAGAAAGCTCTTCCCAAATCTTTTTGCTGAATAAGAAAATAAAAGGTGTGTACACATGATTTGTATTCGAAATATGCTTTTGAACTTCAGGATACTTACTTAACAATATTGTTGGATATGGGTTTTCCTGTCCATCGATCGTACCCTGCTGCATAGCTGTGAATAATTCAGTGAATGCCATTGGAGTTGGGTTAGCACCAAGGGCTTTCCAGGCATCTAAGTGGATTTCATTTTCCATGGTACGGATTTTCAATCCTTTAACATCCTCCATACCTGCAACTGGTTTTACATCGTTTGTTAAGTTACGGAAACCATTTTCCCACCAGGCCAAACCAACTAATCCCTGCTGGTCAACCATTTCAAGCATCTTATCTCCAAAAGGGCCATCCAATACCTTATCTGCCACTTCTTCATTTGGAACCGTGAACGGAAGATCGAAAACTCCATACGCCGGTATAAAGTTTACAAGCGGTGAAGTAGATGGAATGGTCACATCTAGCGTACCGAACTGAAGCATTTCAATTGCTGAACGGTCATCTGCAATCTGGCCGGAATGATAGACTTCCACTGTTAAATCATCTGACTCTGCTTCAACAAGCTCTTTAAATTTCAAGGATGCCTCATATTCCGGATGCTTGTCATTGACCCCGATACTAACTTTGATTGTCCGCTTGCCCCCTTCTCCGCTGGCACTATCGGATCCTTTTTCAGAAGCTCCGGTCGAGTTTGAATTTCCTCCACAGGCTGCCAATACCATCGTGCTGAACATAAGAATGCTCAAAAATAAAATAGACAACTTCTTCATCAATCTTCCCCCTCATTATTTCTAAAAATGATAGTGACTCTATGTTTGCGCTATCATTGGAAGTTCAAAAAACATATTTAATTTATAAAAACGCTTTCAAAAAACCATTAAAAATTTTTAAGTTTATCACTCCTTCAAACCATTTTGTTTTACATTATAAAACTCAGTTCTGTATTGGTGAACATATTTGTATTTTAACGTCAGCTTATTTTATTTGTCAAACTATTTTTTATATTCTAAAATGAATGTGAAATTAAAGTTATTTCAATAAAGTGATTAGAGTATATGATGCTATGAAGTATTAAAGGGAAAAGGATTTAATGATATGCTGACAAAGCATTTTTAGTAAAAATTTTCTTCACTTTTAAATCCTTATCTGGAGATCGCGGGGGAATCATGAGATTTTATAAATACAATTTTATCTCTGCACTCAAAAAAAACCAATGCCGATCTCTCTGCCGGCATTGGCTTCGTGTCTTTTAGTATTAATCCTGAGGCAAAATCAATTTCGAACGCAAATATGCGTTAATAAACATATCCAGGTCACCGTCCATAACTCCCTGGACGTTGCCGACTTCCGTGTTGGTGCGGTGGTCTTTTACCATGGAATACGGATGGAAGACATATGAGCGGATCTGGCTTCCCCAGCCGATGTCTTTTTGCTCACCGCGGATTTCAGCCAATTCTGCTTCCTGCTCTTCGATTTTCTTTTGATAAAGCTTAGCTTGCAGCATTTTCATGGCACGTTCGCGGTTTTTGATCTGGGAACGCTCTGTCTGGCAGGTTACCACGACATTGGTCGGCAAGTGAGTGATACGGACAGCAGAGTCAGTCGTATTGATATGCTGACCGCCTGCTCCGCTTGCACGGTATGTGTCGATTTTCAGATCTTCGGTACGGATGTCGATTTCAATTTCATCATTGAATTCCGGCATCACTTCACAGGAAACGAATGAAGTATGGCGGCGTCCTGATGAATCAAATGGCGATATCCTTACCAGACGGTGTACACCTTTTTCCGCCTTTAGGTAGCCGTATGCGTTATGGCCCTTAATGCTAAGGGTAACACTCTTGATGCCCGCTTCATCTCCTGGCAGGTAATCAAGTGTTTCAACTTTGAAGCCTTTCTTCTCTGCCCAGCGTGTATACATACGAAGCAGCATGCTGCCCCAGTCCTGTGACTCGGTTCCGCCTGCACCCGGATGCAGTTCAAGAATGGCATTGTTCTTGTCGTATTCCTCGCTTAAAAGAAGCTGAAGCTCGAAATCGTTCAGACGCTTAACCAAGTCCTTGAGTTCTTCCTCAAGATCTGCCTGCAATTCTGCGTCGCTCTCTTCTTTTACTAGCTCGTAAGTTAATTCCAGATTCTCAAACGTTTCGTATAAATCGTGGAATTCAACTACCTGTTCTTTCAGTGAGTTTGATTCGCTGATAACGACCTGTGCCGCCTGCTGGTCATCCCAAAATCCAGGCTGCAGCATGACATCATCAAGCTCAGCGATGCGCGCCTCTTTGTTTTCTAAGTCAAAGAGACCCCCTAAAGTCCGCTAAAATCTTAGCTGTTTTTTCAAGTTCATTGCGAATATCTGCTAATTCCATTTCCGTCACCTCAAAAATTATTTTTTTCATATTATAGCTTGATTATCTGTAAAACCATGTTTCCTATTAGGTTTATCTCAATTTTCTCCAAGAGAGAAGCCGGCAAAGCTGTTGCCGGCTCAATTGTTTATTTTAAGTGATAAATAAACTTTTAACGTCGATAATTGTCTAGCTCCAGCGCCTACCCCCTCGAGGTCACAAGCCAATCCTCCCA